>DAIQBR010000062.1:0-12600 GCA_036781105.1 Kiloniellaceae bacterium | reverse complement strand
CTCAGTGAACGAGAACTACGCCGCCATCCGCTGCCCGGTCTATGCCATCGGCGGCTGGGCCGACGGCTACACCAATGCCGTGCCGCGCCTCATGGAGCACCTTCAGGTGCCGCGCAAGGGACTCATCGGACCCTGGGCACACAACTTCCCGCACGACGCGGTGCCCGGCCCGGAGATCGGCTACCTGCAGGAAGCGCTGCGCTGGTGGGACCACTGGCTGCGGGGCCGCGACACGGGGATCATGGACGAGCCGATGCTGCGCGTCTGGCTGCAGGACAGCGTGGCGCCGCAGCCGCAGTACGACTTCCGGCCCGGGCGCTGGGTGGCGGAAGAGTCCTGGCCTTCGCCGCGCATCGAGCACCAGCGCCTGCACCTCGACTGGGGCTGGCTCTCGGACGCGCCGGTGCCGGGCCGCCACGAGGTGGCCTTCAGTTCGCCGCAGACCCTTGGCGTGCGCGCCGGCGAATGGTGCGGCTTCGGTGCCGACGGCGAGGCGCCGCGCGACCAGCGTGCCGATGATGGCGGCTCCCTGGTGTTCGACAGCGATGCGCTCGACCAGCCGCTGGATCTGCTCGGCGCGCCGCTGCTGACCCTCGACGTGAAGGCCGACAAGCCCGTCGCCTTCCTGGTCGCGCGGCTCTGCGACGTGCACCCGGACGGCAAGTCGTCGCGCATCTCCTATGGCATCCTCAATCTCTGCCACCGCGACAGCCATGAGAAGCCGGAGCCCCTGGTGCCCGGCGAATGGTACCGCGTGACGCTGAAGCTGGACGACCTCGGCCAGGTGATCCCGGCCGGTCACCGCCTGCGCTTGGGGCTGTCGACCGGCTACTGGCCGATGATCTGGCCGACGCCGGAGGTGGTGGCCCTGACGGTGCGCACGGGAACCGGCACTTTCGACCTGCCGGTGCGCCCGCCGCGCGCCGCCGACGCGGAGCTGCCGGACTTCGAGCCGCCGCTGGCGGCGCCGGGCACCAAGCACCAGAAACTTCAGCACCTCGACATGACGCGCTCGATCGAGATCGACCTGACGACCAACGAGATGATCTACACCCTGGAGGCCGGCGAGTTCCCCGGGGCGGCCATGGCGCGCATCGAGGAGATCGACCTCGATCTCGGCTACACCCAGATGAAGCGTTACCGCATCCTGGAGGACGATCCGCTCTCGGCGCAGACGGAGTTCACCCAGAGCGCCGTGCTGCGGCGTGACGGCTGGGCGGTGCGCATCGACTGCCGCACCAGGCTGACCGCCACGGCACAGGCTTTCCAGTTCACCGGCGATCTCGAAGCCTTCGAGAACGACGCGCCCTTCGCCACGCGGCGCTGGACGGTGTCGATCCCGCGCAAGCTGCTGTAAAGCGAAAGCTAACTCTCGACCCGCGCGATCGCCGCGTCGACCACCATCTCCAGCATCTTCGGATAGGCGATGTCGGCAAAGCCGGCCATGAAGGCGAGCTTGCCGTCGTTGGCCCAGGCCGGGTTGGGATTGCACTCCATCAGCTTGGGCCGGCCGTCGGCGGCGCAGCGGAAGTCGAAGCGGCCGTAGTCCTGCAGGCCGAAGCGGCGGAACAGCGCCTTGGCCCAGCCTTCCAGGCGGGCCAGGGTCTGCGCGTCGATGGCGGCCTTGCGGAACTTGATCTCGGTCCAGTAGGGCGAGGCCGGGTCGACCTTGGATTCGAAGGAGAGGATCGGGTTGGAGCCTTGCGGCAGGCCGGAGAAGTCGACCTCCAGCGGCGGCAGTACCGTAAGGCCGGCGTCCGGATTGCCGATCAGGCCCATGCCGTATTCCGGTCCGGGCAGGTACTCCTGCCAGAGGATATCGTGGCCCGGCAGCTCGCGGTCGAGGAAGGCAAGGTAGGCCAGCGCCTCGGCTTCGTTGCGCACCACGGCATCCTTGGTGATGCCGACGCTGCCGTCGGCGGCATTGGGCTTGAGGAGAGCGGGATAGAGGTCGGGCAGGCTGCGGGCGCTTCCCGCCGGCAGGAAGACTTCGCCCGGCACCTCGACGCCCAGCGCCTCGGCGACCAGGCGCACGATCTGCTTGTCGAAGCAGAGCACCATGGCCTGCGGCGTGGCGCCGGTATAGGGAATGTCGTGCAGTTCCAGCCAGGCCGGCAGGTTCAACTCGCGCGTCGGCCGGTTGTTGATGCCGGTATCGCAGAAGTTCACCACCAGGTCGGGGCGCTGTGCCGCCAGTCTTTCGAAGAGGCGGCGGTGGTCGTTGTAGATCGTGAGGTCGAAGCGCCCGAGGCTTTCGAAGGCGGCGACCATGGCGTCGTGCGCGGCGAGGTCTTCCGGTCCGTAGGCGGCCCCCAGCTTGGTCGGGTCGTTGGCCTTGTGGTCGCCGGTGATGACGGCGAGTTTTCGGATACTCATGCCGGCATTAAAGGTGATGGCGCGCCGGCAGGCAAATGCCGCGTGAAAGCTTCTAATAGCCGAGCAGGTTCATGCGCACCCGTGCCATGTGCTCCAGCGTGCTGGCCTTGGCGCCTTCGATGTCGCGGTCGGCGATGGCCTCGGCAATGGCCCGGTGCTCGTGTTCCACGGCCGCGCGGCGCTCCGGCGCGGCGCGGTGACGCCGGCTCTTCAGCTTGCGCCACTCCGGATTGTCGCGCGCGGCGTTCAGCAGATCGAAGCAGCCGAGCAGCAGTTCGTTGTGGGTGGCCACGGCGATCGAGCGGTGGAACATGCGGTCGCAGTGCTCGAAATCCTCCGGGCTGAGGTCGGCAGCCAGCTGATCGCAGCACTGCCGGATAGCGCGCAGATCCTGCTCCGTCGCGTTGACCACCGCCAGCTCGGCGAGCTTCACCTCGATGGACGCGCGCGCTTCCAGAATCTGCGACGGGCTGGTTGCCAGGGCCATGGTCATGGCATTGGCCGACTTGGAGGAGATCACGGCATCGCCGTTCGACTCGGCCGGCTTCAGATAGGTGCCGCTGCCGGCGCGGCGCTGAATCCAGCCTTCCACTTCCAGCACCGTCAGAGCGTGGCGCACCGCGGCGCGCGAGACCGAAAAGCGCTCGGCCAGGCGGCGTTCGGTCGGCAGCCGCTGCCCCGGCGCCAACTGGCCGCCGCTGAGGCCGCCGCGCAGGAACTCCCGGATCTCGTCTGCGGTCGCGATGGTCATGGCATGCATCCCACTGCAGGGTAGAACTAATCGCCTAGATTGGGCGCCCAATACAGGCAATTGGTTGACATTGGTTGGACTATACAGAAAAGTGAACATGAAAACAAGAAATTGGGCGACCAATCAGACTGAAATTGTACGCTTCCGGACAGGGATTGTCGATATTGGCCGCCCAGATCGTCGCCAGGTCCGGAAGGGAGGAAAGGTTCCAAGGTGAAAATCGCTTCTATCGTCGTTTCCGGTGAGCCGGGTGTCAGGGTGGGGCTCGGCCTCTCCGGCGGGCGGGTAGCCGACCTCGCGGCCGCCGTCGAGCTCATCGATGCCCAGCCCTTGCTCGCGGCCGTTTGCCGTTCGGTGAAATCCTTCCTGCAGGCCGGCCCGGCCGCGCTCGATGCCGCCCGGGAGGTCCTGGCGCAGATCGAGGCCGGCGCCGCCGCCGGCTGCGTCCTGGCGGAGTCGGAGGTCACCTTCCTGCCGCCGGTGCCCGATCCCGAGAAGTTCCTCTGCGTCGGCAAGAACTACCGCGATCACCTGGAGGAGCTGAAGCGCACGGCCCTCATCAAGGAACTGCCCAACGAGCCGACCTGCTTCGTGAAGCTGAACGCGGTGCTCTGCGGCCAGGATGCCGAGGTCGCGCGCCCCGAGGGCATCACCACCTTCGACTACGAGCCGGAACTGGCCTTCGTCATCGGCAAGCCCGGCTATCGTATCTCCAAGGAGCGGGCGATGGACCATGTGGTCGGCATCACCTTCTTCAACGACCTGACCGCGCGCGAAATCCAGAAGAAGGAGGTCGTCTCCGGCACCAAGTTCTGGATGTCGAAGAACATGCCGAACTTCGGCCCGGTCGGCCCCTACATCGTCACCAAGGACGACTACGCCGACATGAACGACCTGTGGATCTCCTGCAGCGTGAACGGCGAGCAGCGCACCCGCTTCAACACCAGCGGGCAGATCTACCGCGCCCCGGACATCATCGAGCATTTCTCGCGATACATGCCGCTGAAGGCCGGCGACATCTTCGCCACCGGCTCGGCCGGCGGCGTCGCCGTCGGGCATGACAATGCCGAAGAGCTGTTCATGAAGCCGGGCGACCAGGTGGAAGCCAGCATCGAGGGACTGATCAGTCTCAGAACCAGAATCGTGTAACCCCCGAAAAGGGGAATCCGACGGCGGCGCCTGTGTGGCGCTGCCAGGCAACAAGCAAAACCCAGTGGAGGACAGCCGTATGAAGTTCCTGAAGACCCTCAGCATCGCCGCCACGGCGGCTCTCGCCCTTGCGGCCGCGCCGGCCGGCGCGGCCGACTATCCGAACGACCGCGTCACCATGGTGGTGCCCTACAATCCCGGCGGCGGTACCGACATTCTCGGCCGCATCGTGGCCCAGAAGCTGTCGGAGATCTGGGGCCAGCCGGTCACCGTGGAGAACAAGCCGGGCGCCTCCGGTGCCGTCGGTGCCGCCTACACCATGCAGCAGGAAGCCGACGGCTACACCATCATGATGGGGTCGACCGGCACGATCCTCTCGCTCGCCCGCAAGGCCATCGCCGACGGCGAGGCAGGCGATTTCGACGTCTCCAGCAAGCTGACGCCGATCAGCCTGGTCGCCGCACCGCCCTATCTGCTGGTGGTCAACGCCGAGAACGTGAAGGCCAAGACCGTCGGGGAGTTCATCGCCCTCGCCAAGGCCAATCCGGGCGACGTCACCTATGGCTCTTCGGGCCGCGGCTCGGCCTCGCACCTGACCGGCGCGCTGTTCGAGGAGATGGCCGAGGTCGACCTGCTGCATGTTCCCTACAGCGGCACCGGCAAGGCGGTGACCGACCTGCTGGGCGGCCAGATCTCCGCCATGTTCGCCCCGGCGCCGGTGGTGCTGCCGCATGTCGAGGCCGGCACGCTGACGCCGATCGCGCTGACCGGCGCCAAGCCGTCCAGCCTGCTGCCCGACTATCCCACGGTCGATCAGGCGGGTGTCAGCGGCTTCGATTCCAAGGGCTGGTTCGGCCTCTTCGTGCCGAAGGGCACGCCGGACGATATCGTCCAGAAGATCGCCGCGGACCTGCAGCAGGCTCTGGCCTCCGACGAGGTGAAGACCAAGATGGGCGAGCAGGGCGCCGAGCCGGAGGGCATGGCCCCGGACGCCTACACCGCTTGGGTCAACAAGGACATCAAGCAGTGGCTGGACATCGAAAAGACCGCTGAGTGATTCTATAGGTTGCGCAGGGGGGCGGTCCGCTTCGGCAAGGGCCGCCCCCTGGCGTAGGAAGACTGTATGCTACCTTCTCCGACAATGGCAGCCGGCAACGGGACTTTCGATGACGCGACGTGATTGGAGCGATCTCTGCGCGGCTCTGGCCTTGGCCGCGGTCGGTGCCTACGTTTTCTTCCGCTCACTGAGCTACGGCATCGGGCCGGCGACCCGCATGGGCTCCGGCAACGTGCCGATGATGCTCGGCATCATCCTCGTCGTGCTCTCGTTGTGGATCGCCGCCTCCGCCTGGCGGCGCAGCGGCAAGCGCGTCGCCGTCAGCTGGCGGCCCCTGATCTGCGTCGCCGCGGCAATCGCCAGCTTCTGCCTGCTGCTGCCGCTGGTCGGATTCCTGCCGACCATCGTCTGCACCATCGTGATCTGCGCGCTGGCCGATCCGCAGGTCTCGCTGAAAGGTACCCTCGGGCTGGTGGTCGTGGTGACCTTGCTGTCGTGGCTGATCTTCGCGGTCGGCCTGCAGATCAACCTGCCCGTGGTGCGAGGCTTCTAGGCAATGGACCTTTTCGTTGTCGGTTTCGGCGTCGCCTTCTCGGCGCAGAACCTGCTCTATTGTTTTCTCGGTGTCTTCCTCGGCACCTTCATCGGCGTGCTGCCGGGCGTCGGCGCCTTGGCCGCGGTCTCGCTGCTGCTGCCGATCTCCTTCTACCTGGAGCCGACCACGGCGCTGGTCATGCTGGCCGGTGTCTACTACGGCGCCGAGTACGGCGGCTCGACGGCCTCGATCCTGCTGAACCTGCCGGGCACCGCCTCCAACGCGGTGACCTGCCTCGACGGCTATCCCATGGCCAGGCAGGGCCGCGCCGGCATCGCGCTCTTCGTCACCACCATCGCCTCTTTCCTCGGCGGCTCCGTCGGCATCCTGCTGATGTCCTTCCTGACGCCGGCGATCATGGCGATGGCCTTCTCCTTCGGGCCGGCGGAGTATTTCGCCGCCATGCTGTTCGGCCTGCTGGCCGCGGCCACCATCGCCAGCGGCGCGCCCGCCAAGGGCCTGGCGATGGTGACGCTAGGGCTGATCTTCGGCACCGTCGGCATGGACATCAACACCGGCCTCGACCGTTTCACTTTCGGCCGGCTGGAACTCTTCGACGGCTTCAGTGTGGCGATCCTGGCCATGGGGCTGTTCGGCGTCTCCGAGGTGATCGCCTCCATCGGCATCCAGCGCAACAAGATCTCGGCCAAGGAGATCACCCTGCGCTCCATGATGCCGACCCGCGACGACGTGAAGCGCTCGGTCTTCCCGATCATCCGCGGTTCCGCCGTCGGGTCTTTCTTCGGGCCACTGCCGGCGACGGGCCCCTCGATCTCCGCCTTTCTGGCCTATGTCCTGGAAAAGCGCTTCGCCCGCAAACCGGAGCGTTTCGGCAAGGGCGCCGTGGAGGGCATCGCCGCGCCGGAGGCCGCCAACAACGCCGCCGCCCAGACCTCCTTCATTCCGACCCTGGCGCTCGGCATCCCCGGCAGCGCCACCATGGCCATCCTGCTGGGTGCCATGATGGTGCACGGCGTCCAGCCGGGTCCGCGCCTCATCCTGGACCGTCCCGATGTCTTCTGGGGGCTGGTCGCCAGCTTCTGGATCGGCAACCTGCTGCTGCTGGTGCTGAACATTCCGCTGATCGGGATCTGGGTGCGCATCCTGCAGATTCCCTACCGCTTCCTGCACCCGACCATCATCGCGCTCATCTGCCTGGGCGTTTACAGCATCAACAACTCGGTCTTCGATGTCTGGCTGGTGCTGCTCTTCGGCCTGCTCGGCTACTTCATGAAGCTGCTCGACTTCGAGCCGGCGCCGCTGCTCATCGGCTTCATCCTGGGGCCGATGATCGAGGAGAATTTCCGCCGCGCCATGCTGCTGGCCCACGGCGACCCCTTGCAGCTGCTCTACCGGCCGATCAGCGGCAGCCTGCTGGTTCTGGCTTTCGGGATTCTGCTGTGGCTGGTCGCGTCTTCGTTCCACAGCCGCTGGCGGGCCAACGTCAGTCCGGAGTAGGGGCCTGGATCACTCTTCGGCAAATCCGGCTGTCTTGCGCTCGAGCGACTGGATGAGCGCGACGATCCCCGTCTTTTTGATGATCCCGTCGTATTCGGTGCGGCGGGCCGCCAGCTCCGAGTAGGCGCCGCCGAGAATGGTGTCGACGATCCGCCAGTTGTCGCCGCCTTCCGCAGGCTGTGCCAGATAGTTGATCGCGATGGCCTCGCCGTCGCCTTTTACGATCTGGTTGCGCACCAGGACCGTATCGCGCCGCGCCGGCGCCTCGCCCAGAATGTCGAAACGCTCACCGCTGTAGCCGTCGAAGCGCTTGGCGAAAACGCCGACGCTGTAATCGCTGAAAGCCTCGATGAAGTCAGCCCGTTGGCCGCTGCTGATGCTGCTCCAGTGCGTTCCGAGCACGACGCGCGCCATGGCCGGGAAATCGAAGATTTCGTTCAGCACCGGCGCGAGCTTCTCGTAGCGGCCCCGGTAGCCGAGGTCTGCGGCAGACTTCATGGTTTCCAGCAAGGCCGCGTTCAACCTTTCGACCGTCGCCGTGGGGGTTGCTTCGGCGCGTGGGCCCGCCGGGTGAACGACAAGCAGGGCGGCCAGGAAGAAAAGGGCCAGAAATAAAGGGGTCGGGAACCTGCGCATGGTCCTCCCGCGCTGAGCGATTACGAATCATCCAGATGTACGTTGCCGCGATGCCGGTGCAAGGAAAATGTCGTTTGTGGTCTCGCGCCAGGGGGCGCAATCTGAAGGTATGACAACGCTTGTCACAGGCGGCACGGGCTTCGTCGGCTCCGCGATCGTGCGTGCGCTGGTCGCCCGGGGCGAGCGCCCGCGCTGTCTCGTGCGCCGCGGCAGCGACCGGCGCAACCTGGCCGGTCTGAACCTGGAGCTTGTGGAAGGCGACCTCGACGATGGCGAGAGCCTGGAAGCGGCTGTCCACGGCTGCTCGGCGCTGTACCACGTCGCCGCCGACTACCGCATCTGGGTGCGTCACCCCTGCGACATGCACAGGACCAATGTCGAGGGCACGCGCCGGCTGATGCTGGCGGCGCTGCACCGCGGTGTCGAGCGGGTCGTCTACACCTCCTCGGTGGCGGTGCTGGGCAAGACCGGCAACGGCACCCCGGCGGACGAGGAGACTGCGGTCTGCCTGCAGGACATGATCGGCCTCTACAAGCGCTCCAAGTTCCTGGCCGAAGCCGAGGTGCGGCGCCTGCAGCGCGAAAAGGGCCTGCCGGTGGTCATCGTCAACCCCTCGACCCCCTTCGGTCCGCGCGACCTGCGGCCGACCCCGACCGGCCGCATGGTGGTCGCGGCGGCGGCCGGGCGCATGCCGGCCTTCGTCGATACCGGCCTGAACGTGGTCCACGTGGACGATGTCGCGGTCGGCCACCTGCTGGCGTTCGACCGCGGCGAGGTCGGTGAACGCTACGTGCTGGGTGGGGAGAACCTGGGTCTCGCCGAGATTCTCGGAAAAGTAGCAAAAATTCGCGGCACGCGTGCGCCAAGATTGCGCCTGCCGCGGCGGCCCCTCTACCCCCTGGCGGTCGCCGCGGAGACCTGGGCGCGGGTCAGCGGCGGGCGCGAACCCATGCTGACGGTCGACGGCCTCAAGATGGCGGCCCGGCCGATGTATTTCTCCCACGCCAAGGCCGGGCAGCGACTCGGCTATCGGCCGCGCCCGGCGGGCGAGGCGATCCGCGACGCCGTCGCCTGGTTCGAACGGGAGGGCTACCTGGGCTAGGAAGGGGGGCCGGCCGCCAAATCCCTACAGCCTGAAGGGTGGTGTTGCGCTGCGAAAACGTTAGACTGTGCGGCGGCAACACGGTATTTCCGAGCGATTCACCCCCAAGCCCAGCGATATCTGGGTATTCCTGGAGCGACCCCTTGGCGGTTCCCCTTATTCAGCAGTTGCGCGTCGGCGCCTACATCATGAAGCAGCGTATCCGCGGCAATGCCCGCTATCCGCTGGTGCTCATGCTGGAGCCGCTGTTCCGCTGCAACCTTGCCTGCCCCGGCTGCGGCAAGATCGACTATCCCGATGAGATCCTGAACCGCCGCCTGTCGGTCGAGGAATGCATCGAGGCGGCCGAGGAGAGCGGCGCGCCGATCATCTCCATTCCCGGCGGCGAGCCGCTGATCCACAAGGAGATGCCTGAGATCGTCGCCGAGCTGACCCGGCGCAAGCGCTTCGTCTATCTCTGCACCAACGCCCTGCTGCTGGAAAAGAAGATCGACCTCTTCAAGCCCAGCAAGTACCTGACCTTCTCCATCCATCTCGACGGCCTGGAAGAGCACCACGACCGCGCGGTCGACCAGAAGGGCGTGTTCAAGCGGGCGGTCAGGGCCATCGAGCTGGCACGCGACCGCGGTTTCCGCGTGAACGTGAACTGCACGCTGTTCAACAACGCGAAGTCCGAGGATGTCGCTGAATTCATGGATTTCGCGCGCGACCTGGGCGTCGAGGGCGTGACCATCTCGCCGGGCTACGCCTACGAGCGCGCCCCCGACCAGGAGCACTTCCTCAGCCGGCGCCAGACCAAGGAGCTGTTCCGCGACGTCTTCCGGCGCGGCAAGGGCCGCAAGTGGCGCTTCTCCCAGTCGAGCCTGTTTCTCGACTTCCTCGCCGGCAACCAGGCCTACGAATGCACGCCCTGGAGCAACCCGACGCGCAACGTCTTCGGCTGGCAGCGGCCCTGCTACCTGCTGAACGAGGGCTATGCGGCGAGCTTCAAGGAACTGATGGCCGAGACCGAGTGGGAGAGCTACGGCACCGGCAACTACGAGAAGTGTGCCAACTGCATGGTCCACTGCGGCTACGAAGGCACGGCGGTGGCCGACACGGTGGCCAATCCGCTGAAGGCGCTGAAGGTGGCCCTGAGCGGCATCAACACCGAAGGTGACATGGCGCCCGAGATCGACCTCAGCGGGCAGCGCCCTGCCGTCTATGCCTTCGAGGATTTCGTCGCCGAAGCGGTACAGCAAAAGCCCGAGAAGTCACCTTCCGGCACTTCGCCCTCAGAAGCCGCCGAATAGCGCGCCTTTCACCGCTTCCAGCATGCGCAGGCGGGCCAGCGCCAGCTCGCTCTGCCGGGCCAGCCTGAGGGTCGCCGGGATGTCGGCAGGACGCCGCGCCAGCGCGGCCAGGGCGCGGCCCACTGCCGGCCGGCCGTCGGGCTTCACAGCGGTTTCCACCAAGACCGGCAGGCTGTCGCACGCGCGGTCCGCCACCGCCCGAACCGCCAGAAAGGGCAGGCCGCCCTCGGCCGCGATGGCGCCGACGGCCCCCGATTCCATGTCCGTGGCGAGGCAACCGCTGTCTCGATAGGCCGCCGCCTTGTCGGCAGGCTCCAGCAGGGTACGTGTGCTGGCGAGCAGACCGCCGCCACGGGGATGGAGCGCAGCCTCGCCCAGTCTGCGGGCCAGGCTTTCGCGCCAGCCAGGGTGGCAGGGGAAGGTTTCTCCTTCAGCACCCTTTACCCACTCAGCAACGATGAGTTCGCCGCAGTCGATCTCCGGATCGAGCGCGCCGGCGATGCCGAAGCTCAGCAGGGCGCCGACGCCCTGGTCGACCAGCCGGCGCGCCAGCACCGCGGCCCGCTCCGTGCTGGCACCGGCGCAGACCACACGCACTGTCGGATCGTTTTCGTCGAGCATGGCGGCCACCACCGCCGCTTCGGAGGCGAGTCCCGTCACCACACCGATTGCCAGGGACGCCGTGGTGCCCGGGCCGGGGTCCACGGCGCTACATGCCGTGACTGACGCGCCGCTGGTTGCTTCGCATCAGGTTGCGGTAGCGCGCCAGCGCCCAGAGCGGGAAGTAGGCGCTGTAGCCGTGGTACTTGAGATAGAACACCCGCGGAAAACCGGTGCCGGTCCAGTAGTCTTCCGCCCAGCGCGCGCCTTCCCGCGGCAGGCTCTGCAGGAAGGCGACACCGCGCCGCACCGCATCGCTGTCGATCTCGCCGGCGGCCATGAGGCCGAGCAGCGCCCAGGCGGTCTGCGAGGCGGTCGAGCCCTTGGCTTCGGCGCGGCGCTCGGTCCAGTAGGTGGCGCAGTCCTCGCCCCAGCCGCCGTCGGCGTTCTGCCGGGTCTTCAGCCAGTCGACGGCGCGCCGGATATAGGGCTGGTCCATGTCCTCGCCCGCGGCGTTCAGCGCGCTCAGGACCGACCAGGTGCCGTAGATGTAGTTGGTGCCCCAGCGGCCGAACCAGGAGCCTTCCTCCTCCTGCTCGGCCTTCAGATAGTCGATGGCGCGGGCCACCGTCGCGTTCTCGCGGCCGTAGCCGATCTGGCACAGGAAGGAGAGGCAGCGGGCGCTGACGTCCGCGGTCGGCGGGTCCAACAGCGCGCCGTGGTCCGCGAAGGGGATGTGGTTCAGGTAATACTTGTCGTTGTCGATGTCGAAGGCGCCCCAGCCGCCGTTCTTCGACTGCATGCCAACGATCCACTCGGCGGCGCGCTCGACGGCGGGGGCGTATTTCGGGTCGCCCATCCGGTGCAGCGCCATGCCGACCACGGCGGTGTCGTCGACGTCGGGATAGTGGTCGTTGCGGTACTGGAAGGCCCAGCCGCCGGGCTTGAGGTCCGGGGCCTGCCACGCCCAGTCGCCCTTGAGCTCGGTGATCTCGCGGTCGAGCAGCCAGTCGGCGGCGGCCTTGATCTTCGGATCGTCGCGGTCGACCCCGGCCTCGAGCATGGCGTGAGCGGCGAGGCCCGTGTCCCAGATCGGCGAGACGCAAGGCTGGCAATAGGCCTCGTCTTCCTTGACGACCAACAGCTTCTCGATCGCCAGCTTGGCCGTGACGAGGTCGGGATCGTCCTCGGCCACCCCGGTGATGACCATCGCCTCGACGGCGTTGACCATGGCCGGGAAGATCGCGCCCAGCCCGTCCTCGCCGTTGAGCCGCTCGCGGGTGAAGGCCATCGCCCGGTCGATCGCCCGCTGGCGGGCGCGCCGGGGCAGGCGCGGCTCGACCCCGCGCAGCAGCGTGTCGATCCTGAGCAGCATCGCGCCCCAGACCGACCCGGTCGGGTTGGAGTGGTACTTCCTCACCTTCTCCGGCGGCGTCGCGAACAGCTCGCGGATGCCCACTTTCCTGGGGTTCGCCGCCTGGGGTTTCTCGGTCATCAGCACCAGCAGCGGCGCGATCACCGTGCGCGACCAGTAGCTCACCTTGCTCAGGTGGAACGGGAACCAGCGCGGCAGCAGCATGATCT
>DAIQBR010000061.1:9079-12613 GCA_036781105.1 Kiloniellaceae bacterium | reverse complement strand
TCCGGGAAGACCAGCTGGCCTGGAAGATTGCCGCCGCGGCGGCCGATCCCGCGCCGCTCGACGAAGCCGCCGCGCAGATGGCGATCAACCGCGTCATCGACGACATGGCCGTCGCCCTGGCCGCGATCAACCGGCCCTCGGTGGTGGCAGCGCGCGGCCAGGCGCTGGCGCACCCGCGTACAGGTGGCGCCACGCTGCTCGGCCTGCCGCGCGAACAACGCTTCGACTGTGCCTGGGCGGCCTACGCCAACGCCACGGCGATCCGCGAACTCGACTTCAACGACAGCTTCTTCGCCGCCGACTCGAGCCATCCCGGCGACACCATCGCGCCGCTGATCGCGGTGGCCCAGCAAAAGGGCCTTTCGGGCCCGGACCTGCTGCGCGGCATCGTCACCGCCTACGAGATTCAAGTTGATCTCGTTAAGGGCATCGAGCTCAATCCCTACCGCATCGACCACGTCGCCCATCTCGGCCCCGCCGTCGCCGCCGGCCTCGGCGCCATGCTGCGGCTCGACGCGGCAACGCTCTATCACGCGGTGAACCTCGCGGCGCACCTTTCGGTTTCCACGCGGCAGATCCGCAAGGGCACGATCTCTTCCTACAAGGCCAACGCGCCCGGCCATATCGGCCAGGTCGCCATCGCCGCGGTCGACCGCGCGCTGCGCGGCGAGACCAGCCCGGCGCCGACCTACGAGGGCGACTACGGCATTCTCGCCATCCTGCTGGGCGGCGCGGAGATGGTCTGCGAGGTGCCGCTGCCGGAAGCGGGCGAGCCCAAGCGCGCGATCCTGGAGACCTATCCCAAGGAGCATTCCGCCGGCTATCATGGCCAGGCGCTGATCGACCTCGCCTTCCGCCTGCGCGAAAAGATTTCCGACGTCGAGCAGATCGACGAAGTGGTGCTGCACAGCAAGCGGCTCACCCACCTGGTGATGGGCTCGGGCGCCGGCGACCCGGAGAAGTACGACCCCAAAGCCAGCCGCGAGACGCTGGATCACTCCATCATGTACATCTTCACCGTCGCCCTGCAGGACGGCGTGTGGGATCACGAAGCAAGCTACGCGCCGGAGCGCGCGGCGCGCGCAGATACCGTGCGGCTGTGGCGCAAGGTGCGCACCGTCGAGGATGCGGAATGGTCGCGCCGCTTCAGCGAGCCGGCGCCACTGGACAAGGACCACGGCGCGCGCGTCGTCGTGACCTTCAAGGACGGCACGCGGCTGGAAGAAGAGATCGCCGTCGCCGACGCGCACCCGCGCGGCGCCCGGCCCTTCGCGCGCGACGACTACATCGCGAAGTTCCGCCGCCTGACGGAGGGACTGGTGGACACAGAAGAGGCCGCACGCTTCCTTGCCGCCGTCAGGGAGCTGGCGTCACCCGGCGCCGCCGATCTCGGGCAAATCACTGTAACGCTTGACGATTCCAAGCTCGTGAAGCCCCGGCGGCGCGGCCTTTTCGAGTGAGCCCCGGTCAGCCGGCGACGCTCTCGCGGGCGATGCGGGCGATGTCGCAGCGCCGGATGCCGAGGTCGTCCAGCTCGCGGGCGGACATGTGCTCGAGCTCGAAGAAGACCTGGCGACAGCGCGCCCGGCGCGCCGCCGCGGCGGGGCTGAACACCTCAAGCCGGGTCAGGCTGTAGAGAATCTGAAGAAGAAACATCGGGTTACCTTCCGTCTGCTCAGTTCGGAACTGAGGAAATCGGGCTACCCTCCCAAGGCAGTATATTGCATCGCACCATTCTCCGTGGTGTCGCACTAGAGTTAAGCGCAGCCTGGGTTTCAACAAGCTTAAGAAGCGCGCGGCAGCCATGCGCGAGGCAAATATGTTGCATTGCAGCATCAGTATCGGCGGACCCGTGAAAAAATCGCCGATTTTTTCACACGGGAGCCGATTCAGCCCGGCGCGGGCAGGCCTGGAGGGTTAACCTGATTTCCGGTTCACAGTGCCGGCAACTCGCCGCGGCGGGGCAGGTCGGCGCCGCTCCGGGTGCAGGTGACGGCGGCGGCCTGGATGGCGAAGCCGACGAGGCGGCGGCATTCGTCGGTGGTGAGGGCGGCGAGGCCCGGCTTGCTGGCCTTGCCGAGCTCCTCGAGGCCGCAGAGCAGCGCGGCCTGGAAGGTGTCGCCGGCGCCGACGGTGTCGACTGTTTCAACTTTACGGCCCGGCAGCTGAAAGGACTCGCCGCCGAGCGAGGCGAGCGCGCCCTCGGCGCCGCGGGTGACGACGACGAGACGCACGCCGCGCGAATGCCAGCGCGACACCGCGCTCTCCACTTCATCGCCGGGGAACAGCAGGTCGAGGTCCTCGTCGCTGACCTTCATCATATCGGCGATGGCCGAGATCTCCTCGACGCGGGCGCGCCACTGGGCGACGTCGGGTTCCACGTTGAGGCGCACGTTGGGATCGTAGGAGATGAGCCGCGTCGCGGCGTGCTTGCGCGCCAGCGCGAGGAAGGACTCCGCGGTGTCGCCAACCATCACCGAGAAAGAGCCGAAGTGAAGGCCGGTCACCGCCTCCGGCAGGGCCGGCAGATCGGCCCGGGTCACCGCGCGGTCGGCGGCCTCGTGGCCGTAGAAGGTGTAGTGCGGCACGCCGGCGGCGGTGAGGCCGACCACCGCCAGGGTCGTCGGGTTGTGCTTGCGCACGAGGTAGTCGGTGTCGATGCCTTCCGCCGCCAGGGCGCGCTCGAGGCGGCGCCCCAGGGGATCGCTCGATAGGCCGGTGAAGAAGGCGACCGGCCGCGCGAGGCGCGACAGACCGACGGCGACGTTGAAGGGCGAGCCGCCGATGCGGGCATCGAGGGTGAAGCCCGTCGCGGTCTCCGCCAGCGGAAAGACATCGTAGAGCGCTTCGCCGCAGATCAGGAACATCTCAACTCAAACCCGTCATTGGATCGTGCAAACAAAGAAAATGGCGGCGCCGCAAGTGTCCCGCAACGGCGCCGCCACAGGGGAGGTTACCGCAACCTCAGTGCACCACCGCGCCCTCCGGCAAAGCGATCTCCCTGGGGGGCTCCATCGCCCCGGTCATGATGGCGACCGCGTCGGACATCGAGAAGTCCTGCGGGCGGATTACCGCATGGCGCTTGCTGAGACGGTGGATGTGGATGCGGTCGGCCACCTCGAAGACGTGCGGCATGTTGTGCGAGATGAGCACGATGGGCATGCCGCGCCGCTTCACGTCCTGGATCAGTTCCAGCACGCGCCGGCTTTCCTTCACGCCCAGCGCCGCCGTCGGCTCGTCCATGATGACGAACTTGGTGGCGAAGGCCGCGGCGCGCGCGACCGCCACGCCCTGGCGCTGGCCGCCCGAAAGCGTCTCCACCGCCTGGGTGATCGACTGCACCGTCATCAGGCCGAGATCGGTCAGCTTCTGGCGGGCGAAGTCGCGCATCTTCTTCTTGTCGAGCATCTTGAAGACGGAACCGGCGACGCCTTCCTTGTAGAGCTCGCGTCCGAGGAACATGTTGTCGGCGATGGAGAGCGCCGGCGAGAGCGCGAGGTTCTGGTAGACCGTCTCGATGCCGGCGTCGCGCGC
>DAIQBR010000061.1:0-9043 GCA_036781105.1 Kiloniellaceae bacterium | reverse complement strand
CGTCGAGACGGATCTCGCCTTCGTCGATCTGCACCGCGCCGCAGAGCGCCTTCACCAGGGTCGACTTGCCGGCACCGTTGTCGCCGATAATGGCGAGCACCTCACCGGGATAGAGGTCGAAGTCGGCAGCGTCCATGGCGGTCACCCGGCCATAGCGCTTGGTGAGACCGCGTCCCGTCATTACGGGTTTCAGGGCTGGTTGCTGGCTCATGCTGTGACCCTCCGGATCCACTGGTCCATGGCGACGGCGACGATGATGAGCAGGCCGACCGCGAAGGTCTGCCACAGCACATCGACACCGCCGAGCTTCAGGCCGGAACGGAACACGCCGACGATCAGCGCCCCGAAGAGGGTGCCGAAGATCGCGCCGCGCCCGCCGAACAGGGAGGTGCCGCCGATCACCACCGCGGTGATGGCATCGAGGTTGCCTTCATAGAACGACTGCGGCGAGGCCGAGCCGACGCGGCCGATGGCCGCCCAGCCGCCGAGCGCACAGAGCAGGCCCGCGGTGCCGTAGACCGACAGCAGCACGCGGTCGGTACGGATGCCGGAAAGCTCGGCCGCCTCGCGGTCGTCGCCGACGGCGTAGACCGAGCGGCCCCAGCCGGTCCAGTTCAGCGCGTACCACAGCACGACGAAGATGCCGAGCATGAGGAAGGAGCCGAGAGTGAACTGCGCGCCGAAGATATCCACGCGCAGGCCGAAGACCTTCAAGAGGGGCGCCGTGGCGTCGATGTCCTGGCTGCGGATGGTTTCCGATTCCGAGTACCAGAGATTGAGGGCGAAGAAGATCGACCAGGCCCCCAGGGTGACGATGAAGGGCGGCAGGCGCAGCTCCAGCGCCGGGCCGAAACTGAACCAGCCGACGGCGAGACCGGCGACGATTCCGAGCGGCACGACGTAGATCAGCGGCAGGTCGAGGCTGAGCAGCAGCACCCAGGCGAGCACCGCCACGGCGATCGGCACGAGGCGGGTGCGGGTCGCCAGGCTGCCGTTGAACAGGCCGCAGGCAAGGCCGACGGCGAGGCCGACGAGGACGGCGAGGATCGACGGCACATCGCCCTGCACGGCGAGCCGTGCCATGACCATGTAGCTGAGCACCATGATGGCGGCGACGCTGAGGTCGATGCCGGCGGTGAGGATGACCAGCGTCTGGGCGGCGCCCAGGATGCCGATCACGGTCACCTGCTGGATGATCAGCGACAGGTTGAAGGCCGAGAAGAAGTTGTTGGCGATCACCCCGAAGACAAGGCAACTCAAGACCAGCACCACGACCGGGGCGGCGGTCGGATTGGCGTGCAGGAAATGGTGGAACCTGGCGAGCGGCGACTTGTCGTGCGTCTCGAAGGAAGCGACGTCCTTCGAACTGCCGTCCAAAACCTTCTCGAAGTCCTGGGGGCCTCTGGCGCCTTGCGCAGGGGCAGCAGGATCGTCGGCCATGACATACTCCTCCCACTTATTTTTGGTTGGAGGGGAGACGTCCCGAAGAATGAAACGGGACGCCTCCCCCCGGAGGCAGCGCCGCCCGTGCCGGCGGCGGGATCAGCGGAGCGTCAGCCCCAGCACTGCTTCAAGGCTTGCTCCGAGGTGATCGAGGGAATGCCCTCGACCGGCTCGTCGGTCACCAGCTCGACGCCGGTGTCGGTGAAGTTCAGGCCTTCGGAGTTCACCGGCTTCTTGCCGGTCTTGGCGAATTCGACCACCGCTTCGACGCCGAGCGAGGCCATGCGCAGGGGGAACTGCATGGAGGTCGCACCGATGATGCCTTCCTTCACGTTCTGCACGCCGGGGCAGCCGCCGTCGACGGAGACGATGAGCACCTGGTCGGCGAGACCGAAAGACTTCAGGCCCTCATAGGCGCCGGCCGCGGCGGGCTCGTTGATGGTGTGGATGACGTTGATGCCGGGGTCCTTCTGCAGCAGACCCTCGATCGCCGTACGGCCGCCTTCCTCGGACCCCAGGGTGACGTCGCCGCCGACAAGACGCGGATCGTCTTCATCGTACATCTTGTTGATGTTCTTCACGTCGACACCGAAGCCCTTGAGGAAGCCCTGGTTGCGCAGCACGTCGACGGTGATCTGCGCCTCGGACAGATCCAGCGTCGCGATCTTGGCCTTGGTCGGATCGTCCATCTTGGCCGCCGCACTGGCCGATCAGTTCGCCGGCCTTGAAGTTATCGGTGGCGAAGGTGGCGTCAGCCGTCTCCGGCGGATCGAAGGGCGTATCCAGGGCGATGACCAGCAGGCCGGCATCGCGCGCCCGCTGCACCGTCTCGGTGAGGCCGGCGGGATCGGAGGGGGTGATGAGAACGCCCTTGGCGCCGGCGGCGACCAGGCTCTCGATGGCCTCGATCTGGGCCTCGTTGTCGCCGTCGTACTTGCCGGCATAGGTGCGCAGCTCGACGCCGAGTTCTTTTGCTTTCGCTTCGGCGCCCTCGCGCATCTTCACGAAGAAGGGGTTGGTGTTCGTCTTGGTGATGAGGCCGACGATGATGTCTTCGGCCTGGGCTGGTGTGGAGGCCGGCCCTGCCAGGGCGGCAGCGGCGAAAAATCCGGCTGCCGTAAGCGTGCCAATCAACTTCGATTTCATAGTTTTGCTCCTCCCGGGGGCTTGAGGTTTATGATTAGGATGATTTGTTCATCTCTTGTCGAGGGCCAAGCCGTGCAGGGCTTTGGCGCTTCCATGAACCCGACGTTACGCCCCCGCCCGCCTTCCTGTCAATAAATAAATCAAGTTGAGTTTTTAATTGGCAAGCGGCCCGGAATGGGGCATGATCCGCTTCAAGACGGATGCGCCGCAACCTAGGCTGTATCTGTCACGTTGTTGGCTTAGGAAGGGCAGGACCTCGGCAGTCGGGGACAACCGGCCGGCGGCAGACGCGCGGCCACGAAGCGGGAGGACCGGGATGCAGACAACATTGCAGAGAGGCCAGAGCAGCATGAGCACCCTGACCCGGCAGTCGATGGCCTTCGTGCTGGCGGGCGGCCGCGGCAGCCGCCTGGAGGAGCTGACCGACCGCCGCGCCAAGCCCGCGGTCTACTTCGGCGGCAAGAGCCGCATCATCGACTTCGCGCTGTCCAACGCGGTCAACTCCGGCATCCGGCGCATCGGCGTCGCCACCCAGTACAAGGCGCACAGCCTGATCCGCCACCTGCAGCGCGGCTGGAACTTCTTCCGCGCCGAGCGCAACGAGATGCTGGACATCCTGCCGGCCTCGCAGCGCACCGACGAAGGGCAGTGGTACCTGGGCACCGCCGACGCGGTGACCCAGAACATCGACATCATCGAAGGCTACGGGGTGAAGTACATCGTCATCCTGGCCGGCGACCACATCTACAAGATGGACTACGGCGTCATGCTGGCGCAGCACGTGGAGACCGGCGCCGACGTCACCGTCGGCTGCGTCGAGGTGCCGCGTGAGGAGGCGACCGGCTTCGGCGTCATGCACGTCGACGAGAACCAGCGCATCATCGACTTCGTCGAGAAGCCGGCCGACCCGCCGGCGATGCCGGGCAGCCCCGGCACATCGCTGGCCTCCATGGGCATCTACGTCTTCGAGACCGACCTGCTGATCGAACTGCTGCACAAGGATGCCGCCGACCCCGATTCGGCACACGACTTCGGCCGGAACATCATCCCGCAGATCGTGAAGAACGGTAAGGCTGTCGCGCACAAGTTCTCCGACTCCTGCGTCATGACCGGCTCCGAGCCGCGCCCCTACTGGCGCGACGTCGGCACGGTGGACGCCTTCTGGCAGGCCAACCTGGACCTCACCGACTTCGTGCCGGAACTGGACATCTATTCCGAGACCTGGCCGATCTGGACCTACAGCGAGGTGACGCCGCCGGCCAAGTTCATCCACGACGAAGAGGACCGCCGCGGCTCCGCCGTCTCCTCCATGGTCTCCGGCGGCTGCATCGTTTCCGGCGCCAACGTTTTCGAGAGCCTGCTGTTCACCGGCGTGCACTGCCATTCCTACAGCCAGCTGGAAAAGGTCGTCGCCCTGCCCCACTGCGTGATCAACCGCAACGCCCAGCTGACCAAGGTGGTGCTGGACCGCGGCGTGGAGATCCCCGAGGGCCTTGTGGTCGGCGAAGACCCGGAGGAAGATGCCCGCCACTTCCGCGTCACCAAGGGTGGCGTCACGCTGATCACCCAGAAAATGATCGACTCCCTGAAATAGCGAAGCCCCCAGATCAGACGGGAACCCCGCTTGAGTTCGCTGCGCCTTGGAAATGAGAACCGCATGAAGGTCCTCTTCGTCGCCTCGGAATGCGTGCCCTTCGTGAAGACCGGGGGGCTGGCCGACGTGGTCGGCGCGCTGCCCGCCGCCCTGGCCGAAGCGGGCATCGAGGTGCGCGTGCTGCTGCCGGCCTATCCGGCGGTGAAGGCGGCCCTGCCGAAGAACGCCAAGACGGTGATGCTGGGCAAGACCGCGACGCCCAAGCTGCCGGGGGGACCGGCCCGGCTGCTGGCCGCCAAGGCACCCAAAGGAAAAGCGGGCGGCTTCGACGTCATCGCGCTGGACGCGCCGCAATTCTACGACCGGCCGGGCAATCCCTACCTGGGGCCCGACGGCAAGGACTGGCCCGACAACCACCTGCGCTACGGCGCCCTTTGCCATGCCGCCGCGCGCATCGCGCGCGAAGGCATCGGCGGCTGGCGGCCCGACGTGGTGCACTGCCACGACTGGCAGGCCGGGCTGGTGCCGGCCTACCTGAAGCTGACCGGGGAGGATGCGGGGCCGCCCGCGGTCCTCACCATCCACAACATCGCCTTCCAGGGCCTCTTCCCGCGCAGCACCATGACCGCGCTGGGCCTGCCGGAAAGCGGCTTCACCCCCGGCGGTTTCGAATTCTTCGGCCAGGTCGGCTTCCTCAAGGCCGGGCTGACCTACGCCGAGCGCATCACCACGGTGAGCCCGACCTACGCCAGGGAGCTGACCACGCCGGCCTTCGGCATGGGGCTGGAGGGCGTCATCGCGCAGCGGCGCGCGGCGCTGACCGGCATCCTGAACGGCATCGACCTGGAGGTCTGGAACCCTGAGAGCGATGCCCACCTGGCGGCGCCCTACAGCGCCGCAAAGATCGCCGGCAAGGCGCGGAACCGCCGCGCGCTGGCCGAACGCTTCCGCCTGGACATCGACAGCAACGCGCCGCTGTTCTGCGTGGTCAGCCGCCTGACGCGCCAGAAGGGGCTCGACCTGCTGCTGGAGGCGCTGCCGCACCTGCTGTGGCGCGGCGCCGGCCTGGCCCTGCTGGGTTCCGGCGACGCCGACCTGGAGGCCGGCTTCGCCAAAGCGGCGCGCGACAACCCGGGCCGCGTCGGCGTGGTGATCGGCTACGACGAGCCGCTGTCGCACCTGATGCAGGGCGGCGCCGACGCCATCCTGGTGCCCTCGCGCTTCGAGCCCTGCGGCCTGACCCAGCTGTACGGCCTGCGCTACGGCACCCTGCCGGTGGTCGCGCGCACCGGCGGCCTGGCCGACACGGTGATCGACGCCAACGCGGCGGCGCTGCAGGCCGGCGTAGCCACCGGCTTCCAGTTCGCGCCGGTGACCACGGCGGCGCTGATCGATGCCCTCGACCGCACCTGCGATGCCTTCGCCGACAAGAAGACCTGGCGCGCGATGATGCGCCGCGCGATGAAGCACCCGGTCGGCTGGGAGACCTCGGCGGCGGCCTATGCGGAGATCTACGAAGACCTGTTGCGGACAACGCAGGAGGTTGGGGCGTGAGTCGAGCAACATCTTCAACTGTCATCCTCGCACTTGATGCGAGGATCCATGGCAGAGGCCGGGCGCCAAGCGGCGCCATGGATCCTCGGGTCAAGCCCGAGGATGACAACTGGAGTTGGTGGCGCCGCTGCTGCGCGCGCCTCAACGCTCGCTTGGCAGGGCGCGCGCCATGAAGATGACGCAGGCACAGACGCTGCTGGCGGGGGCGCCGGAGCCGCTGGGGGTGACCTTTAGCGGAGACGGCTGCAACATCGCGGTGTTCTCCGAGAACGCCACGAAGATCGAAGTCTGCCTGTTCTCCGACGACGGCGCGCGGGAGACGGCGCGCCTGGCGCTGCCGGAGAAGACCGGTGCGGTGTGGCACGGCCGCCTGCCGGGCCTGGCGCCGGGCATGCTGTACGGCCTGCGCGCGCACGGCCCCTACGCGCCGGAGCGCGGCCACCGCTTCAACCCGCACAAGCTGCTGCTCGACCCCTATGCCAAGGCCTTCACCGGGCGCGTCACCGCGGGCGACGAAACCCTGGGCTACGATCCGGAGAGTGCCGAGGCGGACCTCTCGTTCTCCGCCGCCGACAGCGCCGCGGCGATGCCCAAGTGCGTGGTGACGGCACCGCCGGCGCCGGTGCCGCCCGACGAGCGGCCCGTCACGCCCTGGGCCGACACGGTGATCTACGAGGCGCACCCCAAGGGACTGACGCAGCTGTGGCCCGACCTGCCGGACGCGCTGCGCGGAACCTACGAGGCGCTGGGCGAAGCGCCGGTGCTGGAGCACCTGACGTCGCTGGGCGTCACGGCGGTGGAGCTGCTGCCGGTGCACGCCCTGGTCGACGACCGCTGGCTGGTGGAGAAGGGCCTGGTCAACTACTGGGGCTACAATTCCATCGGCTTCTTCGCGGTGGAGCCGCGCTACTTCGGGCCGGCCGGCCGCGAGGGCTTGCGCGAGACGGTGCGCCGCCTGCACGGCGCCGGCATCGAGGTGATCCTGGACGTGGTCTACAACCACACCGCGGAGGGCGCCCACCTGGGCCCGCCGCTGTCGTTCCGCGGCCTGGACAACGCGAGCTACTACCGCCTGCAGCAGGGCCAGAAGCGCCACTATGTGAACGATACCGGCTGCGGCAACACCTTCGACGTGTCGCATCCCTTCGTGCTGCGCCTGGTGCTGGACAGCCTGCGCTGGTGGGTCGAGGCCCTGGGCGTCGACGGCTTCCGCTTCGACCTGGCCACCACCCTGGCCCGCGAAGCACACGGTTTCGATCCCGGCGGCGGCTTCCTGGACGCGCTGCGCCAGGACCCGGTGCTGTCGCGGGTGAAGCTGATCGCCGAGCCCTGGGACATCGGCCCCGGCGGCTATCGTCTCGGCGAATTCCCGCCGCCCTTCGCGGAGTGGAACGACGCCTTCCGCGACGGCGCGCGCAAGTTCTGGCGCGGCGACGCCCACGCGGCGCAGGACATGGCCGAGCGCCTGCTCGGCTCCGCCGGCACCTTCGACGGCAACGGCCGGCGCGCCTGGTCGTCGGTGAACTACGTCGCCTGCCACGACGGTTTCACCCTGGCCGACGTCACCGCCTACGCAGAGAAGCACAACGAGGCCAACGGCGAAGACAACCGCGACGGCCACGCGGAAAACTTCAGCGACAACTGCGGCGTCGAGGGCGCCAGCGAGGACACGGAGATCCGCCTGAAGCGCGCGCAGCGCCGCCGCAACCTGCTGGCCACGGTGTTCCTGGCCCAGGGCACGCCGATGCTGCGCGCCGGCGACGAGATCGGCGACAGCCAGCGCGGCAACAACAACGCCTACTGCCAGGACAACGCGCTGAGCTGGGTGGAGTGGGCGCAGGCCGACAACGCGCTGCTGGGCTTCGCGCGCAAGCTGGCCGCCTTTCGCCGCAGCCATCCCTGCCTGCGCCAGAGCTGGTTCCTGCACGGCCAGAAGCGCCGCGAGGACGGCCAGCCCGACATGAAGTGGCTGAGCCTGGAAGGCGGCCCAGGGGGGACCGAGGTGAACTGGCGCGACCCGGGGCTGGACGGCTTCTGCGCCGTGCTGCGCCAGTCGGCGGAGGCGCCGGCCTATGCCAGCGACGGCGACGTGGTGGTGCTGGTGTTCAACGGCGGCGCCCGCGCGGTGACCACGCGGCTGCCCGCCGCGCCGCAAGGCAAGGTCTGGGTGCGCGCGTTGGACAGCGCGCAGGCGGAAACGCCGAAGAGCGTATGCAAAGATAACGCACAAGACATCGCGGCGCAGAGCCTGGTTGCCTTCGAGACCGGAGAGCTGCTGTGAGTGAAGACTCTCAAGCCTCCGCCCTCGGGGCACTTGCCGGCGCCATGGGCATCCTGCCGGCGTGGCACGACCTCGCGGGCCAGCTGCACGTGACCACGCCGGAAACCCAGCGCGCCCTGCTGGGCGCCATGGGCCTGGCCGCGACGGACGAAGGCGAGGCGGCAGCGACGCTGGACCATCACTGCGCCAGAATGGCCGAACGGCGGCTGCCGGAGGAAGTGGTGGCGACGGCCGGCGCAGAGCCCCGCCTGGGCGGCTGCGACGGCGTGACCTGGCGCCTGGACCAGGAAGACGGCGCGCAGCAGGGCGGCCAGGCCGCAGGCGAGATCGTGTTCACCGCGCCGCCCGGCCTGCACCGCCTGACCGTCGAGACGGCGAAGGGCGAGGAGTCCTGCCCGGTGATCGCCGCGCCGCGCCAGGCGCCGACGGTGGCGCAGGCGCTGGGCCGTGGCCAGGGCCCCGTCGGAAGAGGCTGGGGCGTGACCGGCGCGCTCTACGGCCTGCGCGGCGCGCGCGATCTGGGCATCGGAGACTATGCCGACCTGGGCAAGGCGGCGGCGCAGCTGGGTGCCCTGGGCGCCGACTTCTTCGGCATCAACCCGGTGCACGCGCGCGGCGCCGCCATTGCCGGCGTCAGCCCCTACACGCCGTCCTGCCGCACCGCCCTGGAGCCGCGCCACATCGCCGTCGCCGAGGTGCCGGGCTTCGAGACCTCGGCACGCGCACGCCAGGTGCTGGACGAGAACGCCGCGGCGCTGGCAGCGGCGCGGCGCGGCGAACTGGCCGACTACGCGACGGCCAACGCCGTCACCGACGCGGTGCTGCGCGCGCTCTTCGCCGAGGTGGAAGAACGCGGCGACGGCAAGGCGGAAGACTTCGCGCGCTGGCGCCGCGGCGCCGGCGAGCAGCTGGAGTGGTTCGCGCTGTTCGAGGCGATCTCGCTGACCCACGGCGCCGACTGGCGCGGCTGGCCGGCGGAACTGCAGCGCTTCGGCAGCCGCGCGGTGCTCGACTTCGCCGCCGCG
>DAIQBR010000060.1:0-12615 GCA_036781105.1 Kiloniellaceae bacterium | reverse complement strand
CTTTGGCCGTCGTAGCGGCCAATCGTGCGCAGGGTGGCGAAGAAGCTGTGCGTCGACGCGCCGTCCGGGTCCTTCCCGACGGCGAGCGCCGCCAGCAGCGGGCGTCCGGCGGCATGATCCTCGCGGATCAAGGTTTCCAGATGGGCCGGCAAGGCCGCGGGCTCGGCGCCGGCCTGGGCCGCCAGGTCCGGGCTTGGGATGGTCTTGCCGGCAAGGGCGCAATCCAGCAGCAGCGCGCGAAGGCGCGCCAGCGTCGAGCGCTTCTGTTCTTGCTCCTGCCCCGTCATTCTGGCCCCTTTTCGCCCTGCTCCTTTTATATCCCGGGCTGACAGACTGTGCGACTCCGGGGCGCAGGAAGTTCACAGCCTTGCCGCTTGCCGCTGGCGGGGCTTTCCGCGACACTCCGGCGCGATCGATCGCCCGTTTTCTGCCGACAATTCGTGAGTTTCCCATGCCGACCTTCAAGACCCTCGACGACCTCGATCTCGCCGGCAAGACTGTGCTGGTGCGCGTCGACTTCAACGTGCCGATGTCCGGCGGCAAGGTGAGCGACGCGACTCGCCTGGAGCGCGCGGCGCCGACCATCCGCGATCTCACGGCCAAGGGCGCGAAGGTGCTGCTGCTGTCCCACTTCGGCCGGCCCAAGGGCAGGCCGAACCCGGAGATGTCGCTGAAGCCCCTGGTGCCGGAGATTGCGAAGATCCTGGGCCAGGAGGTCGGTTTCGCGGCGGACTGCATCGGCGCGCCGGCGGAAGCGGCGGCGAAGGGCCTGAAGGCCGGCGGCGTCGCCCTGCTGGAGAACCTGCGCTTCCACGCGGAGGAAGAAGCCAACGACGCGGGCTTCGCCAAGTCCCTCGCGGCGCTGGGCGACGTCTACGTGAACGACGCCTTCTCGGCGGCGCACCGCGCCCACGCCTCGACCGAGGGCATCGCGCGTTTGCTGCCCGCCGCTGCGGGGCGCCTCATGCAGGAAGAACTGGAACATCTCGGCGCCGCGCTGGAGAAGCCCAAGCGCCCGTTGGCGGCCATCGTCGGCGGCGCGAAAATCTCCACCAAGCTCGACCTGCTCGGCAACCTGGTCGCTCGGGTCGACATGCTGGTGATCGGCGGCGGCATGGCCAACACCTTCCTGAACGCCGTCGGCGTGAAGGTCGGCAAGTCGCTCTGCGAACACGACATGGCCGGCACGGCGAAGGAGATTCTTGAGAAGGCGAAGAAGGCGGGCTGCGATGTGGTGCTGCCGACGGACGCGGTGGTGGCGGCGGAGTTCAAGGCCGGTGCGCCTAGCGAAACGGTTTCGGTGAAATCCGTCCCGGAAGACAAGATGATCCTCGACGTCGGCCCCGCAACGGCGGAGCACCTCGCCAAGCGCCTCGCCACCTGCGAGACCCTGGTGTGGAACGGCCCGCTCGGCGCCTTCGAAATCCCGCCCTTCGACGCGGCGACGAACTCTGTTGCACAGGCGGCCGCGAAGCTGACCAAGGACGGCAAGTTGCTGACCGTTGCCGGCGGCGGCGACACCGTCGCGGCGCTCGCCCACGCCGGCGTGCTGGACGACTTCTCCTACGTCTCGACGGCCGGCGGCGCCTTCCTGGAATGGCTGGAAGGCAAGACCCTGCCCGGCGTGAAGGCGCTGGAAGACGCAGCTTAGGCCTTAAGCAATCGCCCGCATCGCCTTCATGTTCTCGATCAGCTCGGCGACGGCGGCGTCGGTCATTTCTGGGAACTGCGCCTTCACCGTCGTGGCGCTGACGCTGTCGCGGCTCATGATGAAGCTCACCTGCCGGGCGATGTTGCGCGGCACCTCGACGTTCTGTTTGCCGTCGGTGAGGATCGGGCGGCCGTTCTGCTGCACCACGCGCACCTTCTTGGAAACGCGGAAGCTCTCGCCCGCCGCCCTGGGCGCCGGCGGCGCGCTGCCGAGGCGGCTTTCCAGGTCGTAGCTCTTGAATTCGTAGGGCCAGTCCTCGACCGCTTTGGCCGCCGACTGCTGTGCCGCCTTGGAAGCAAGGATTTTTTCGACCTTGCCGCCGATCTGCTTCAGCACCTTGGCCAGGGCCGCGCCGTCGGGCTTCACCGGCAGGTCGGCGCGCAGCGCCGGGTCCTGCACCGCGGCTTCCCAGATGATGCCCAGCAGGTCCAGCGCCTTGGGCATGGTGACGCCGAAGGCGATGTGCAGCGCGCCGTTCTCGGACGCCAGGGCGTCGTGATAGCGCCCGCGCGGGATGTACAGCAGGTCGCCCGGCTGCATCTTCACCTGCTCGGCCACCTTGCCGGCGCGCCGCGCGCGCTCCTCGTCGGCGAACTGGAAGCTTGGGTGGTTGACCGGCGTGTCTTCGCGGTTCTCGTAGATGTTCCACACCTTCTCGCCGTTGCAGTGCACGGCGAAGACCTCGTGCACGTCGCAGTGCGGGCCGAAGGCCTGGCGCTGCGACATGGAGAAGTAGAGGTTGGCCTGGCTGCGTCCGCCGGTCGCCTCCTGCAACTCGTTGGCCAGTTGGCGCACGCCGGGCGCCAGGGCGTCGATGTCGTTGAGGATCACCGAGGCGCCCTTGCCGATCCAGTCCTGCACCCTGTCCGGGTCGGGCCGCAGCGCCGTCCCCTCGGCGCCGAGGGCGAGGCTGCGCGCGCAGTAGTCCGGCACCGGCACGGGATTGCGGTCGACGAAGAGCTTCATGGTCTGCGGCGACCACACCGAGGTCATCGACATGAGGGAATTGAGGCCGGCCAGCGTCATGATCGCCGCCGTGCGCTCGGGCGTGCCCTTCACGTGCAGGTGCTGCTTGCCGAAGTAGTCCCGGAAGAAGGTCTCGGCGTCGAGCGGGGCGAGCAGGCTGTCGAAAAGGGTGGTCATGCGCCGGTCCAGGGATTTGCGCCTGCGACCGGTATAGGGCGCAGCCGGGAGCGGCGCAAGGCCGGGGGGCGCTCAGAAAAAGGCGCGGCCCCAGGAGAACAGCACCAGGGCGCCGGCCCCGGCGGCGACGCCCAGGCCGACGTTGCGCCGGGTCAGGAAGAACATGGCCAGCGCGATGACCGCGCCGGCGATGCGGTCTGCCGTGGCGGTCTCGGCCAGCGGGCCGTTGGGCAGCAGGATCATGCGCGAGATGAGGCCCGCCAGCATGGCATAGGCGACGCAGGCGACCCACTCGAAGAGGCGGCTGTCGGTGTTGATGCGGCCCGACAGGGCGACGCCCAAGGCGCGCCAGAAATAGGTCGCCAGCGCCCCCACCACCATGAGGATCAGGATCCACCAGGGTCCTGCCGTCAGTGCAGGGTCGATCATCGTCCGTCCCCCGCGGTCTTGCGCGGCATCACGAGGTCGGCGCCGAAGGCGAGGCTGCCGGCCAGCACGCCGGTCGCCAAGAGGCCCCAGTCCGGCGAGACCAGGTGCAGCGGCGGGCCCAGCAGGGCGCCGACGACCAGGGCCAGGATGCGGCCGCGGTGGCGGGCGTCGGCGACGAAGACCAGCATGAAGTAGATCGGGTTGAGGAAGACGAGGCCCAGGGTAACGAAGCCCGGCAGCAGGCCGGTGAGGTAGAAGCCGAGGGTCGTGGCCGCCAGGCACATCGACCACAGCGACAGGCCGAAGGCGGCGAAGTAGGGCAGGCGCTGTTCCGGCGGCAGGCCGGGGCAGACCCGCATGCCGGCGGCCCAGGCGGTCACCGCGACGAAGTGCGCGGCCGCGTAGTAGCGCCAGGCCGGCGCGCCGCGTACGCGCAGGTAGGGCATCAGCGAGACGGTCATCGGCAGCAGGCGGGCGTTGGTCATGGCCACGGCGGCAGCCACCACCAGCAGCGAGCCGCCCAGGGTGTAGAGCTCGATCAGCACGATCTGGCCGGGCAGCGCCCAGCCGGTGAAGGTGGAGAACAGGCCGATCCAGACGTCGAGCCCGGCGCCCTGGACCAGGGCGCCGAAGCCGACGTAGGAGGCGCCCAGCACCAGCATGGGAACGCCCACCGAATCGCGGGCGCCCGCCAGCGCGGCGTCACGCGGCGAGGCGAAGCGCGGGGCTGCGGTTGCGGGCTCTGCTTTGTCCGGGGAGGAACGGCCGAGGGTCATTGCCGTTCAGGCTAGCGGCGCCTGCCGGCAGCGACCAGTGACTTATCCGCCTGAGAGCTATGCGCCCCAGGCTATGCGCGGGAGCTATGCGCGGCTCAGCACCCGCTCGGCCGGCAGGTAGACGACGGCGCGAGTGCCCTTGCCGGGCGTGGAGTCGAGGTCGAGGCGGCCGCCGTGCAGCTTCACGAAGCCGTCGCTGAGCGGCAGGCCCAGGCCGGTGCCCTCGAACTGGCGGCTGAGCCGGCTGTCGACCTGCTCGAAGGGCGCGAAGGCGCGCGGGATGTCCTCCGCCGCGATGCCGATGCCGCTGTCGCTCACCTCGAAGATGAAGCCGCCGTCGGCCGCGCGCCGCGCGGCCAGCGCGACCTCGCCGTTCTCCGGGGTGAACTTGATCGCGTTGGACATTAGGTTCAGCAGCACCTGCTTCAGCTTGCGCTCGTCGGCCTTCAGCCGCGGCAGGCCTTGCGGCAGGTCGACGGTCAGAGTCAGCTCGGCCTTCTTGGCGCGCTCGGCGACCAGGCGCTCCACCGCGCCGGCCACGTCGTAGGGGTCGACCTCCTCTTCGCGCAGCTCGTGGGCGCCGGCCTCGATCTTGGCGACGTCCAGGATGTCGTTGATCAGGGTCAGCAGGTGCTGCGCGCTCTCGTGGATGTCGGCGGCATAGCTCTTGTACTGGCTGCTGCCCAGCGGGCCGAGCAGCTCGCTCTCCATGATCCCCGAGAAGCCGATCACGGCGTTCAGCGGCGTGCGCAGGTCATGGCTCATGTTGGCGAGGAACTCGGTCTTGGCGCGGTTGGCCAGCTCGGCGCTCTCCTTGGCGCCGATCAGGGCTTCCTCGCGCTGGCGCAGGGCGGTCACGTTCTCCGCCGTGCCGCGGTAGCCCAGGAAGCTGCCGCTGTCGGGGCAGTAGACCGGCAGGCCGTTGAGACGGAAAAGCAGCGTCTCGCCGCCGCGGTTGCGGATCGCGATCTCGATGTCGCGGAAGGGGGCGTGGCGCTCGCTGGTGGCGAGCGACTGCAGCTTGGGCGAGGGCGACTGCGGCAGGTCGTTCAGCGAGCGGCCGATGATCTCGCGCGGATGATAGCCCAGCGCGTCGTGCACCCGCGGCGAGACGAAGGTCAGCGTGAGGGCACGGTCGGTCTCCCATACCCAGTCGGACACCAGGCGGGTGGTGTCGTCCAGGCGCGTCGTCGCCTGCACCAGGGCGGTGGCAGTCGCCTTCAGCTTGGTGGTCGACTCGAAGACCAGCGCGGTGGCGCGCATGGTGCCGTCGGCCCCGCGGATCGGCCGGCGCCGGGCACGGTAGTACTCGGTGCGCCCCTCGATGCTCAGCTTGTGTTCCTGGCTGACGGCGATGGGCGAGGGGTCGCCGCCCTGCGGCAGCAGGCCCAGGGTCGACTGGTTCGGCAGGGCGCCGGCCTCGGCCAGCGCGCCGGCGATGCGGTGATAGGCCTTGTTGGCGTAGATCACCTCACCCTCGGGCGAGACGATGCAAGTCGGCGGGCCGTCTTCCAGCAGATCCCGCTGCAGAGTCAGCAGCAGGTCATCGGTCTCTCCTGCGGGGCTGGCGATTTTCAGGGAGGCCGTCTTCGGCGCACCGCCCGGCTCGGCATTGCGCGCCACCATCTTGGTCTTGCCTACATCTGTCGTCACCGCTTCCGCTCAGCCCCTGCTTGTCTTTGCTTTGTTCATTTGCAGATCGCGCACCGCGGCCTGGAAGCCCGGTGTGCGTTGCCAGCTGCGCAGGACGTGCTGGGCGTCCTCGCGCTTGGTCTTGTCGTACAGGCGGGTCGCCCGCGCCAGATCCCCCGGCGATGTCTTCTGCCCGCCGGAGCCGGCACTGCGGCTCAGCAGGAAGAGCGTGGCGAAGTCCTGCTTCGAGACGCCCAGCGCCAGGCAGGCGATGGCCAGTCCCTCGCCGCCACTGCCGTACAGTATCTCACCGCGGCGCGGCATGGAAATCCCGCTCCACTCCTCGAACAGCGCTTCGAACAGCGGCACCTGCCCCTGGCGCAGCGTCTTGATCAGCAGGGCGGCGTTCATCTGCTGCTCGCGCGCCATGGAGCGCGCCAGTTCGGCGGCGGTCTTCTCCAGGTTGGGCCCGTCGTCGCGGTTCTCCGCCGCCATCTCCAGCACGGCGCCTTCCATGGCGTCGTCCAGCGCGGTTGGATGCACGTCGTAGTTGGCCAGGATCTCGTCGCGCAGGCTGGCGGCGACCACCCAGTAGAGCCGCATGGCGATGTCGTTGGTCAGGTCCTGGCGGCGCACCAGGGGTTCCTGGTAACTGTCGATGTGCTGCGCCTGTTCGGTCAGGTAGGCCAGCGTCGCCTTGGAGATGCGCGCGCTGTGGTTTTCCAGCAGCGCAGTGATCACGTCGTTGTCCTGGGTGCCGACCAGCTCTTCGCTGACTGCCTCCGAGAGGTCGCGCCGCCGGGCGATGGCGATCTGATGCTGGCGGCTGCGGTGGTGAATGATGCTGATCAGCTCTTCGTCCGTCAGCAGCGTGGAGCGCAGCAGCACGGGCTGGGCGACGGTGAAGTCGTCGTTGGCCAGCGCGACGATGAGGGCGCGCGGCGCCGCCGGATTGCGCGACAGGCGGTCGGCCAGGCGCTTTCGGATCGGCGTTTCGAACTCGTGGATCAGCTTGTCGAGGATGTCGAAGATCAGGTCGCGTTCCTGATCGCTCAGCATGTGTTCGCGTTCGAGGGAGAGCTGCGCGATGCGCGCGGTCAACTGTTCGCGGCCCTCGACGGACTTGTCGAGCGCCAACTGCAGCAGAGAATGAAGATCCTGATCCCGATCGATCATTCGGCCCTTCCCGAAAACGACCGGCCGCCAGACCCCGCGCCGACGCGTGGACTATCTCTTCAATCCAACGGTCATCGCAGACAAGACGGCCGACACCCCTTAAAAATAGTAAATTAAGGTAAAAACAATGTGAAGTTTGATCTTTATTTCTTCTATTGGAATGAGTTGATGACTTGTAACTAGTCAGATCAGTATGCTGAATTAGAAGCCTTGAAACGTTGCAACTATGTGAATCACTGCCGCCGGCCTTATGGTGACGGCCCGTTCCAGGGTTTCGATGCTTCAAGATTTATATAATAATACCAATGCGTTGTTCCCATTTTCGCATGCTTTTGGGGGGCTTGAATCGGGCCAAGTACCGCGCCGCAAGTAGTAATCGTTCCGTTTATACAAAATGATCAAATGATGAATCCGGGGACGCCCCGCTGGCGCGCCGATTCACCCGGTCTTAACCCGCCTGCCCGGATACTGGCGTCATGCAGATCGGTTCAGGCCAGTCCCCCCTCTCCCTGGCGCTCCTCAAGGCGCTCGCTACGCAGCCGGCCGCCGCAGGTGCCGCCCAAGTCGCCGGTGCGGCCAAGGCGCCGCCGGCCGCTCCCACCACGACCGCTCAGCCGGTTACGGCGAGCGATGCCGGCGCGTCGCCCGACACCCTGCGCAAGCCGCCGCGCGGCAGCTTCGTCGACCTGCGGGTCTGAGCGGTTGCGTCTGGCCGGGCGGGTCTTCCCGGCTTCTCGCTTCCGGCTTCCTTGTCTTTCCCCTTTCTTGTCTTTGCGGGTGTACCTGCGCGACAGTAGCGCCCATGAGCAATCCGAAAGGACCTGAGCCTGACCCGGCAGGCACGCGATTCGAACGCCGCGTGCCGGAAGGCGACGACCGCCAGCGCCTGGTCTGCCGCGACTGCGGCTTCGTGAACTACGAGAACCCGAAGATCGTGGTCGGCTCGGTCGCCGCCTGGCAGGACCGCATTCTGCTGTGCCGCCGCGCCATTGCGCCGCGCCGCGGATTCTGGACCCTCCCGGCGGGCTACCTGGAACTGCACGAGGCGGCCGCCGCCGGCGCGCGCCGCGAGGCCTGGGAAGAGGCCCGCGCCGAGCTCGAGATCGACCAGCTGCTGGCTGTGTACTCGATCCCCCGCATCTCGCAGATCCAGCTCATCTACCGCGCCAGCCTGAAGACTCCGGCGGTCTCTGCCGGGCCCGAAACGCTGGAACTCGACCTCTTCGAGTGGTCTGCAATTCCCTGGGGCGACCTGGCCTTTCCCTCGGTACGCTGGGCGCTCAGGGACTATGACGAGCTGCGCGGCGAGGCGGTCTTCGCCCCGCGCGGCAACCCGCCCGGCGAGGACGGCGGCTTCAGCCACCCCTAGCCGCAGCGGGAAGATCGCGCCGCAGAGCTGGCGAGGAAGGGAGCCGAGCCATGCGCAAAATGAAGCTGAGGGGCCTTTCGATCATCTTCGGCGGCTGCTTGCTGCTGGCCAACACCGCCGGCGCGGCGGACCCCTTTTTCGCCCACGAGCAGCCGCGCTATCGCAGCGGCGCGCAGTTGCTCGACGACTGCCGCTCTGAAGAACCCCAGGCGCAGGGGCGCTGTGCCGGCTACGTTATGGCGGTGGCGGACATGCTGGGCGGCGCCTCGGCCAGAATCGACGGCCTCGAAGCCTGTCTCGAGGGTGATGAGACACTGGCTGAACTGCTCGGCGTTGTGCGCGCGCACCTCGAAGCTAATCCCGCACGCGCTTCGGTGAAGGGCGACGGCGCCGTGGCCTACGCGCTCTCCATCTACCGCCCTTGCGAGGTACCCGAGGGCTCCTTCACGGACCGCGTGCTGGGGCGTTGATCTTCGAGCAGCGCGCGCAGGCTGCGCAGTTCTTCATGTACAGCACGAATGTCGTCTTCGATCCGCTGGACATCGCCGTGCGACTGCTCGCTGAAGGCGGCGAAGGCCTCCTTGTTCTCCGCTTCGTGCTGGCTCTGCATGGCGTTCACGATGATGGCGATGAAGAGGTTCAGCACGGCAAAGCTGGTGATCAGTATGAAGGGCACGAAGAATGCCCAGGCCAAGGGATAGACCTCCATCACCGGGCGCACGATGCCCATCGACCAGCTTTCCAGTGTCATGATCTGGAACAGCGAGTAGGCCGAAGCGCCGATACTGCCGAACCAGTCCGGAAAGGTGCTGCCGAACAGCTTCGTCGCCATCACCGAGAAGACGTAATAGAGCAGGCTCAGCAGGGCGACGATGGAGCCCATGCCGGGTATGGCTGACAGCAGCGCATGCACCACCTTGCGCATCGAGGGTACGACGGAGACCAGGCGGAGCACGCGCAGGATGCGCAGCGCGCGCAGCACCGAGAAGGCAGCGGAGGCAGGCACCAGGCTGACGGCGACGACGGTGAAGTCGAAGAGGTTCCAGGGATCGGTGAAGAAGCGCTGGCGGTAGACCCAGAGCTTGGTGAGAATCTCGGCAGCAAAGATCGCGATGATGACGCGGTCGAGGGCGACCAGCAGATCGCCGGCCGCCGCCATCGCCTGGCTCGAGGTCTCCAGGCCCAGGATCGCCGCGTTAATCAGGATCAGCGCGGTAATGCTGTAGCGGAAGCCAGGGGACTCGATGACGACCTGCAGGCGTGACCGCTCCGTGGCCCGGTCGCTGTTGTTCCTCGTTGCGGCCTGCGGCATGCTGTCGTCATCCCTGTTGTTCCTGCCCTGCCGACCTCGCGCCGGCTGTTGCAGGCTTAGATGTGGGCCACCCGGGCGGGCTTCAAGATTGCTGCCCTAAAGACCTGCCTTCGAAGATGTCGCGCCGCTCGCGCAGCGCGTCGTAGAGCAGGTCGAGCAGCACCCGGATGCGTGCGGTGCGCTGCAGGTCGGGATGAGTCAGCAGCCACAGCTCGGTTTCGAGTTCCGGCAGCGGTTCGCCGCTGCGTCTCAGTCCGGGGTCGCTGTCGCCCAGGAAGCAGGCGAGGATGGCCCGCCCCAACCCGGCACGCGCCGCACTGGCCAGGTTCAGCATGGAATTGGAGCGATAGCCGATGACATGGCGGTCGACGTTGCCGATCAGCCAGCGCGCGACCTGCGGCGGTCCGGCCCCTTCCTCCCAGGCCGCCCAGCGCGGATCCCCGCCGTCTTCCACTGCGCTGTCGCGGGCGGTGTAGACCGCGCTGGCAAGGTTGGCAATCCGACGTCCAGCGAGGGTTTCGGGCGGCCGCCGCGTCGGCCGCAGCGCAATGTCGGCCTCGCGGCGGGTGAGGTTCAGCATGCGGTTGTCGATCACCAGTTCCACGGTGATGTCGGGATAGGCGGTTCGGAATTCCGCCAGCAAGGGCATGACCAGAAGTTCCGCGATGTCGTCCGGCGCGGTGAGCCGCAGGCTGCCGGTGAGGCGCAGGTCCTGCCCGCTGAGCCGGCGCTCCAGCGCCTCGACCTCGGCCTCCACGCGCTCGGCGGTGCGCAGCAGGTCCTCCCCGGCCGCCGTGGTCACGTAGCTGCCGCCCTGGCGCTCGAAGAGGCGGGTTTCCAGGCGTGCCTCGATGGCGCCGAGGCGGCGGAACACCGTGGAGTGATTCACCCGCAGGCGGCGGGCGGCGCCGGCCAGGGTCCCCTCGCGGGCGATGGCCAGCAGGGTGTGCAGGTCGGCGGTGATGTCGGGACCGGAGGTCATGGCGAAGATGCCTTTGCACTAATGCAATGGAGTATTGCACATATCGTTGATCGACTTGCGTAACAGCAAATCATAGATCTGCCGGCATCACAACGCAGACGCCGCCCGCCACACCGTCAGGGGGCGCCGCAACTGGAGAAGTCCCATGATCGACACCCGCACTGCTCCCTACGCCGCGCTCGTCCTTCGGGTCGCCCTCGGCGTCATGTTCCTGGCCCACAGCCTCTACCTGAAGGTCTTCGTCTTCACCCTCGCCGGCACCGTCGGCTTCTTCGAGAGCCTCGGCCTGCCCGCTCTCTTCGCCTACCTGACCATCCTGGCCGAGATCGGCGGCGGCATCGCCCTCATCCTCGGCTTCCAGACCCGCCTCGTGGCCGTCGCCCTGATCCCCGTGCTGCTCGGCGCCACCTGGGTGCACTCGGGCAACGGCTGGCTGTTCACCGCCGAGGGCGGCGGCTGGGAATACCCGGCCTTTCTCGTGGTTGCGACCGCTGTCCAGGCCCTGCTCGGGTCCGGCGCCTACGCGGTGAAGGGCCCGGCCTTCCTCGGCCAGCGCGCGGCCGCCTGAGCGTCTGGTTGACCTCGTGCTTCGAGACGCGAGCCGACGCTCGCGCCTCAGCATGAGGTCAACTTTTCATACTCAAACCTCATCCTGAGGAGCCCCGCAGGGGCGTCTCGAAGGATGGGCGGCAAACTCCGGCCCAAAACACAGCAATCGGCAGAGTCTCCCGACCCGGTTGCCCTTCAGGAGGAAGAGATATGAAAGCGCTCATTCACGGCCAATGGCATCCCACGGTGACCGACCGCAAAGCCTATGACGCGGCGCGGGCGGCGCAGCCGGACAACCTCTTCCACAGCTGGGTGCAGGGTGATCCCGGCGCGGCCTTCCCTGCCGAGGCCGGCCGCTATCACCTCTATGTCTCCTACGCCTGCCCCTTCGCCCACCGCACCCTGCTCTACCGCGCGCTCCTCGAACTGGAAGAGGTGCTGCCGGTCTCGGTGCTGCATCCGCGCTGGGGCGGGCCCGACGGCTGGACCTTCACGCCGGATCCTGCTTTCCCTGAGGTGACGGTCGACAACGCCAACGGCCACGCCAACCTCTGGCAGCTCTACCGGCAGGCGGCGCCGGACTTCACCGGCAAGGTGACCGTCCCGGTACTCTGGGATAGCCAGAAGCAGACCATCGTCAGCACCGAGTCCGCCGACATCATGCGCATGCTGGACCTCGCCTTCGCGCGGCTGCACGGCAAGAACATCTCGTTCTATCCGGGGCGCCTGCGCGACGACATCGATGCGCTGGGCGGCTTCATCCGGCGCCGCGTGAACGGCGGCGTCTACAAGGCCGGCTTCGCCCCCGACCAGGCGTCCTTCGATGCAGCGGTACAGGAATTCTTCACCGCGCTGGATGAACTCGAGGTGCGCCTCACCGATGGCCGCGCCTACCTGTTGGGCCGCTGCGCGACCGAGGCCGACTGGCTGTTGTTCCCGACCCTGGTGCGCCTCGACGCCGCTTATGCCGGCGCCCTGCGCGTGAACGCGAAACGTCTCTCGGACTATCCGCAGCTGGAGGCGCACACCCGGCGTCTCTACGCCTGGCCCGGCGTCGCCGAAACCGTGAAGCTGAGCCACGTGAAGCGGCACTACTACGACGACCTCGGCACCACCAACCCGGCCATCGTCCCGCCGGGGCCGAAAACGCCGTTCGAAGCGGCAGCGTGACATCGTGCCGACTTACCTCGTCCTTCGAGACGCGGGCCATGCGGCCCGCTCCTCAGGATGAGGTAAGTTCTAAGCTCTGATTTGCTTCATCCAGCAGCAGCCATCCAAAAGAATTGCCTCATCCTGAGGAAGCCGCGCAGCGACTGTCTCGAAGGACGAGGCAATCGGCACCGAACGTGGTGGCTACTTCGCCTGTTCCAGCCCCACCAGCGCGCGGGCGAAATCTCGCGCGGTGAAGGGGCGGAAATCCTCGGCGCCTTCGCCGACGCCGACGACGTGGACCGGCAGGCCGAACTTCTCGGCCAGCGCCACCAGCACGCCGCCGCGCGCCGAGCCGTCCAGCTTGGTGACCACCAGGCCGGTGAT
>DAIQBR010000059.1:9248-12638 GCA_036781105.1 Kiloniellaceae bacterium | reverse complement strand
GCGCCGCTTCGATCAGCCGGTGCGCTGAGTACCCCGACAGGCGGAAGTGCTCCGGCCGGATCGAGGCTTTCAGGCTCCAGTCCTGCTCCAGGGCCGACTTACCGAGGCGGACGTCGATGCGCCTGCCGTCGCGGCGTGTGACCGTAAGGCTCATCTGCGGATCGTCGAGCCCGTAGTCGGGCTGCGTCCCGCTGTCGCGGATGCCTTCGACGCGCAGCTCGCCGAGCAGGTCCGCGAGCCGCGCCACGGCATCGCCATGCAGCTTTTCGTCGCCCGCGCTGCCGTCCAAGTGCCAGGCCGCCGCGGCGTGGTTCGAGCCGGGCTTCTGCGCGTCATGGACGATGTGCAGCCCGCTCACGTCGATGGCGGCGATTTCGGCCGCCGGCACCTGCAGCAGATTCCTGTCGATCCACGCGCTCACGTCGGCCTCGGCGTCGTAGAGGCCGAAGGCGACAGCGTAGACATTCTCGTTGCCGGCGAGGCGCGCGTGCGACTGGCGCGGTCCCTGGGGGCTGCCGAGGTAGACGGTGGTGAGTGTCGTATCGCCCGCGGAGAGCGTGAGGCGGCGCTCGAAGTTGTCGTCGGCGACCTTGTACTCCTGCTGCGCCTCGACGCCGCTGCCGACCGGCAGGATGCGCCGCGTCAGCAGCAGCCGATCCAGCGTCTCCTTGACCCGCGCGGAGTCCGCCGGGAAGTCGCCGAGGTCCGGCAGGATCCAGCTTTCGCCGGCGCGCAGGATCAGCGCTTCGGCGCCGTCGGGACCCTCGATCCGGATGCGGTCGACCCGCTCCGGGGCGATCTCGAACAGCGCGACTGTCTTCTTGGCGTCGCGTTGGCCGGACTGATAAGTGGTCAGCACCACGGCGCCGACGAAGATCAGCACCATGCTGATGCCGAGGAAGGCGAAAATACGTTCCATGTTCTTACTCTTTCCGGAGGCCCCAGGCTGACCCCCAAGGCTGGTCCCCGAATCTGGCCGAAATTGGGCAGGATTCCGTTAACGTCCGACACGGCCGGGAAGTCCTAAACCAGTGGACGCGGGGTCGCAAGGAAGGGCAAGGTGCCCCCTCGTTGCCTGGCAGGGGGAGGATTGCGATGAGCCTGGGACTGGAACGCGAGATCGTCGACAAGGCGGCCTACGACCGCAACGTGGCGCGCTTCCGCGAGGCCGCCATCACCCTGCCGCGCCTCGGCGACCTCGCCGACCCGCCGGCCCGCCTGAAGGACAAGGCGGCGTCCCTCGCCAACGTCGACCCCGACGCGCCCGACGCCGGCAACCTCTTCCGGGTCCACTGGCACCACGGTGCCGACCGCCGCAGCCTCGCGGAGGTGCCCGATCACATCGTGCTGCCGCCGGAGCTGACCGGCATCGCCGCCAAGATCGTCGTCGCCCTGGGCTGCCGCTTCCCGATGATCCAGGCCCACAAGGTGCTGGCCGCCTACGGCTGCCTGGTGCCGCGCCTGCTGTCGGGCAAGTTCGATGCCGGCCAGCACCGCGCGGTCTGGCCGTCGACCGGCAACTACTGCCGCGGCGGCGTCGCCATCTCGCGCATCCTCGGCTGCCGCAGCGTCGCCGTGCTGCCGGCGGGCATGAGCGCCGAGCGCTTCCGCTGGCTGGAGCGCTGGGTCGCGCAGCCCTCGGACATCGTCCGCACCCCGGGCACCGAGAGCAACGTGAAGGAGATCTACGACGCCTGCCACGAGCTGGCGCGGGACCCCGAGAACGTCATCCTCAACCAGTTCGCCGAGTTCGGGAACTATATCGTGCACCGCGCCGTCACCGGCCCGGCGCTGGCGCGCATCTTCGCGGCGGTGAAGGGTGACAGCGACTTGAAGGCGCGCGCCTTCGTCTCGGCCTCCGGCTCGGCCGGCACGCTGGCCGCCGGCGATCACCTGAAGGCGACGCTCGGCAGCGACACCTGCGTGCTGGAAGCCATCGAATGCCCGACGCTGCTCTACAACGGCTACGGCGAGCACAACATCCAGGGCATCGGCGACAAGCATGTGCCGCTGATCCACAACGTCATGGCGTCGGACTTCGTCATCGGGGTCTCCGATGCCGCCTCCGACAACCTGAACCTGCTGTTCAACACCACCGTCGGGCGCCAGTTCCTCGCCCGCCGCCTCGGCCTCGACCAGCAGACCCTGACGGCCCTGGGCGACCTCGGCCTTTCCTCCATCGCCAACGTCATCGGCGCCATCAAGTACGCCAAGTACATGGACCTCGGCGCCGACGACGCCGTGCTCACCGTGGCGACCGATGGCGCGGCGATGTACGAGACCGAACTCGGCATCGCCGAGAAGGAGATGGGGCCGCGCCATTTCGACGAACTGGCGGCGGCGGAGGTTTTCGGGCGCTACCTCTACGGCGCGGCGACCGATCACACGGTGGAGCTCGACCGCCGCGGGCGCGAGCGCATCTTCAATCTCGGCTACTACACCTGGGTCGAGCAGCAGGGCGTTTCCCTGGCCGACTTCGACGCGCGCCGCGACCAAGCCTGGTGGGACGGCCTGATGGCGATGATCCCCGTCTGGGACGGCATGATCGACGACTTCAACGCCAAGGTGGCGGCGTAAGACTCCTTCCCTCTCCCCCCAAGCGTGCTTGGGTGGGAGAGGGTTGCGCAGCCTTGGCGAGATCGAAAGATCGAGCCTAGGCGGAGCTGGGTGGGGGGGGCCTCGCTACGTTCTCACATGCAGCCGCCGGTGCACTTGCCGCTGCTGTCGAACTCCATGGTCCGGTCGCTCAAGGGCAGGTAGACCGGCACGGTGACCGCCTTCATGAAGGCCTCGGTCTTGGTGCCGGGCCTGACCTTGCCGCCGGAGGTCGCTTCCTCGTTGGCGTGCGAGGCGATCACCGAGGCCGGCTTCACCAGCTCGTTGATCACGAAGGCGCCCTCGGTCGGGCCCGTGGTGAACACGCCGCCGATGTTCAGCACCGCCAGCTCGGCGCCGAAGCGCCGGCGCACCACGGTCTCCTGCTCGGCGGTGTGGCCGGTGTCGCCGGAGAGGTAGACCGTCAGGCCGTTGGTGAATTCCACGACGTAGCCGCCCGGCGGGCCGACGTAGGCGGTCAGGCCGCTGTCTGCCAGGGCCTTTGCATGCTCGCCATCCAGGAAGGCCGGCGACAGGCCGTTGGAGTGCACCGCCGGCACGCTGTAGACGGTGACGCCGTTCACGTCGCGCTCGCCGCCGAAGCGGGCGAGCTGCACCTGGCCGGCGTCGCCGCCGGCCGCGGCGACCTTCTTGGCGAAGAACGAGGCCATCTCGCCGCCGACGATCAGCTTGGCGTTCTTCGCCACGGTGATCTTCACCGAGCCGGACTCCGGCGTGTCGACCACCGAGACGTCGGGGTCGCCGCAGGCGCCGGCTTCCGGGCTCGGCTGGTGG
>DAIQBR010000059.1:4181-9238 GCA_036781105.1 Kiloniellaceae bacterium | reverse complement strand
CCCAGGTGATCGCCGTGCACGTGGCTCAACAGCACCGCGTCGATGTTGCCCAGCCGCGGGTCCTCGGCGCCGCGCACCGTGCGCCCGGCGTCATAGAGGATGCGCGTGCCGTTGGGGTCCTCCAGCACCAGGGCGCGGTCGAAGCGGCAGAACTCGCCGGCGTGGCTGCCCAGGGGCGTGATCTTCACGGTCTGCGCGGACGCAGCAGGCATGACGGCCGCCGCCGCCGCCAGCGCAGCGAGGCAGGTCAAGAGATGTCGTTTCATGGCTTTGCTTTCCTCCCGGTTGATACAGGCACCTTCTCCGGGCCTGTTTATTGTCGACAAAAGCTAGCACGGCGTCCACGCAGCGACTGGTCCGCCGGGCAGTCCGGAAGGTCACGGAATGGTGAACTGCGCCGGCCGTGCTAAGACTCTGCGGGGGGCGGCGCCGCGCCGCGGTCCCGACCAAGGGGGAAAGCGAGGGGAAAAGCATGAGCGACAGCACCGCCACGGCAAGGCCGCGCAAGCGCCGCGCCATCGTCCTGATTCCCGGCCTGCAGCGGGAGGAGCGCTTCCACCGGCGCGACATCCTGATCAGCAACCTGGAGACCGTGGAGCGCCATCCGCTGAGCCGCGGCGAGGACGTCTCCGCCGGCGGCGAGACCGGCCTGCGCCTGAACCTCGCGGCCCTGCGCGGCGGCGATGGCGCGGCGCAGGCGCCGGAGATCGCCAGCCTCGACGTCTTCGAGGCCTACTGGGCCGACATGATCCCGGAGCAGGTCGAACAGGCGCCCTGGACCAAGCTGCTGCAGGGCTTCGAACTGGTCGGCTACTGGGTGCTCAGCCTGCGCACCTGGCAGGCGGTCGCCAACTCCCTGCGCAGCGGTTCCTCGCTGATCGCCGTCGGGCTGGTCATGGGCGGGCTCACACTGGTTGCCTGGTATCTCATGCTGGCGGTGCTGATCGGCCAGACCGTGGCGCCGGGCGGCGAGGTGCCGGAGGAGCTGGCGGCGATCCCCCTGGTGGGCGACCTCGTGCACCTCTTCGGGGTGGCTTCCGGCTGGCTCGCCGCCAATGCCTGGTGGGCGGTGCTGCCCTTCCTGCTCGCCATGCTGCAGGTCGACGCCCTGGTGCTGCTGGCGCGCTTCATCAAGGACTACTTCGAGAACCGCGAGGACGACAGCGGCGTCGGCCTGCGCGACCGCCTGCGCCGGCGCATTGCCGGTACGCTGGAGGCGGTGCTCGCCGCGGACTACGACGAGGTGGTGGTGCTGGCCCATTCCTTCGGCACCGTCATCGCCACCGACATCCTCGCCGACTGGCCGCACGAAGCCGACCTGAAGCGCCTCTCGCTGGTCTCCCTCGGCTCGCCGATCACCGTGCTGCGCTATCGCTCGAGCTGGCTGGAGAGCGAGCGGCGCGAAGTGCTGGGCAAGCGCCGCATCGCCACCTGGATCGACTACTTCTCACCCAGCGACTGGCTCTGCGGCGCGGTCACCGGCCACCGCGAGAGCTACGGCGAGGCGATGAGCCGCAAGCTCACCTTCGAGGCGCCCTGGCCGCAGAAGCTCTCCGGCCGCACGCACCTGCTCTACTACCGCGACCCCCGCGTGCTGGAACAGCTCGCCGCGCCGCTGGCGGCGCCGGGGTGAGCGGAAGGCCGCGCTACTGCGAAACCGTCTTGGCGCAGTAGCGCAGCGACAGGGCGATGTTGCCCTGGCCGATCAGCTCGCTGCAGGTGGTCAGCACCATGCGCTCGCGCTCGCCCGGGGCCAGCAGGGCCAGCGCCGCGTCGATGTCGGCCTGTGCGGCGTCGCTCTGGCTCAGCTGCGCGAAGGAGACGCCACGCGACCACAACGCCCAGGCGGCATTCTTGTCGATGCGCAGGCCCTGGCTGTAGTCGTTGACGGCCAGTTCGTACTCGCCCATGTCGTAATGCACGTCGCCGCGCGCGAAGTAGACGTCGGCGTCGTCGGGCTGCAGCTTGGCGGCCTGGTTGAAGTCGGCCAGCGCCTCGGCCAGCTGGCGCAGCTCGTGGTAGGCCAGGCCGCGGTTGTGGTAGGCGGGGAAGTAGCCGGCATCGCGCTCGATGGCGGCGGAATAGTCGGTGATGGCGGCGCTGTAGTCGCCGCTGTCGGCCAGCGCCAGGCCGCGGTTGTTCAGCGGCCAGGGATTCTTCGGCGCCAGCGTGACGGCGCGGTCGAAGTCGGCGAGGGCCTGGCCGAAAAGCTTCTTCTCGGCCAGGATCTGGCCGCGGTAGACGAAGGCGTCGGTGTAGTCGGGATCGATCTCGATCGCGTTGGAGAGATCGGCCAGCGCGGCGTCCTCGCGCGCCAGCGCGTCCAGCGTGCGGGCGCGCTGCAGCAGGAAGACGCTGTCCTCGGGGTCCAGGGTGACGGCGCGCTCGTAGCTCTCCATCGCCTTTTCATAGTCGCCGAGCAGGAAGTAGGCGTTGCCCAGGCGGTAGTGGGCGATGTCGTAGTCCGGCGCCGCGGCGACGGCGCTGGTCAGCACCGCGGCGGCCTCGGCGTGGTGCCCCATGTCCATCAGCACGCGGCCCTTGTGCACCATCGCCCAGACCAGGCCCGGCGCCACCGCAAGCGCGCGGTTGTAGTCGGCCAGCGCGGCCCTGAAGTCCGCGCGGTCGTGATGCACCAGGGCGCGCGCGACGTAGGCCTCGGCATCGTCGGGGTCGAGCTGCAGGGTACGGCCGAAGTCCGCGATGGCCTCGGCTTCCTGGCCGAGATAGTAGTGCGCGCGCCCGCGCATGTAGATCGCGGCCGGATCGCCGGGCAGCAGCTGCACCGCGCCGTCCAGGTCGGCCAGCGCCGGCGCGTAGTCGCCGATGCGGAAGCTGGCGAGCCCGCGGTTGAACTGCGCGATGCCGTACTCCGGATCGATCTCCAGCGCCTTGGCGAAGACCGGAATAGACTCGGCGTAGCGGCCCTGCTCGAACAGGCTGTTGCCCAGGTTGTTGTAGGCCCAGGCGTTGCCCGGCCACAGGTTCAGCGCTTCCTTGAAGTCCTCGTCGGCCTCCGCGTAGAGGCCTTTCTCCAGGTGCAGGATGCCGCGGCGGACGTAGTTGTCGGAGTTGGTCGGGTCCAGCAGCAGGGACGCTTCGATGGACACGAAGGCCTCGTCGATGCGGCCGGCATCCAGCAGCGCTTCGCTGCGGTGGCTGTAGCCCACGGGGTTCTGCGGATCGAGGCCGATCATCTGCTCGTAGTCGAGCAGGGCGCGGTCGATCTGGCCCAGTTCCTGGAAGGCCTCGCCGCGGCCGACGAAGGCCCAGCCGTCGAAGGGATTCAGTTCGATGGCCTTGTCGAAGTCGGCGATCGCCTCGTCGAAGCGGCCCATGCCGGCAAAGGCGTGGGCGCGGTAGAAGTAACCGTCGGCGGACTCGGAATCGATCTTGATGTTGCGGCCCAGCGCGACCACCGCGTCGTGCAGGCGGCCCAGGTCGTAGAGCGCGACGCCGCGGTAGTAGTGCGCCTGCGGTGACTCCGGGTCGATCGCCGCGGCGCGCTCGAAGATGGCGAGCGCGGTCTCCACGGCATCGCTGTTCAGCTGCACCCGGCCGAGCGAAATGAGAATGTCGTGGTCCGCGCCGCCGATCTGCAGCGCCTGTTCGTAGTCGGCGACGGCGCGCGCGTGCGCCTCCAGGGCGAACTGCGCGTCGCCGCGCTGCCGCAGGGCTTCGACCCGCTGCTTCACGCTCAGCGTTTCCAGCGCCAGACAGTCGTCCAGGCGCTCCAGCGCGACGCTGTAGAGATCCATGGTCATGGCCCCGGCGCCTTCGGCGCAGACCTCCGGGGTGCCGGCCACGGCCGGCTGTGCTACCGCAACGGCAATCAGTGCCGCCGCATAGAGACGAAGAGCAGACATCGTCCTCGGCTTCCCTGTTTTACCAACCCAGCGAAGGAACCTCGTCGGCTCCACGGTAGCGACTGCCTTAACGGCTTGTGCACCATTTTATCGCGGATTGCAGGTAACGCCAATGCCGAGAGGCCCTGCGCGGTGCGATTCCGGCGGGCCTGCAAGGCATTTGAGGGTAGCTCTGGGAGACGATGGTTAAGGGCCGCGCCGCGCAGTCCGGCAGCGCGGCCCTTAACCGGAATTATTCACCTCAGGCGGCGGAGGAACGGCCCTGGCGAGGCGCGCCGCCGCCACTGTTCGACTGCTGACGACGGCCCTTGAAGGGACGCTGGCCGCCATTGGGCTTGCCGGCGGATTTACCATGCCCCGGGCCCTTGCCCGATGCGTCGCCGGACTTGCCGCGGCCGGACTCGAGGCCCTTGTAGCTGCGCTTCTGCTCGCCCGTCTTGCCGTCGCCGTTACCCTCGCCAGCGCCGTTGCGGTCGCGGTTGCCGTCGCGATTGCCGTCGCGGCTCTGGCCCCACTTGTGGCCGTTGCTGCGGCCCTTGCTCTCCGCACCGCGCTTGCGCTGAGCCTGGCCCGTACGCTGACGCTGCTGCGGACGGCGCGGCAAGCGGTCGTCGTTGGCCGGTGCGTCGCCGATCACGTCGAGGCGCTGCTTGATCAGGCGCTCGATGTCGCGCAGGTAAGCACGCTCCTCGCCGTCGCAGAACGAGATCGCCGCGCCCTCGGCGCCGGCACGCGCGGTGCGGCCGATGCGGTGGACGTAGCTCTCCGGCTCGTTGGGCAGTTCGTAGTTGATGACGTGGGTAATGCCCGGCACGTCGATGCCGCGCGCGGCGATGTCGGTGGCGACCAGCACGCGGGCACGGCCCGAGCGGAAGGCTTCCAGGGCCTTCTGGCGCGCGTTCTGCGACTTGTTGCCGTGGATGGCGTCAGAGGGAATGCCGGCCTTCTCGAGCTGCTCGGCAACGCGGTTGGCGCGGTGCTTGGTGCGGGTGAAGACGATCACGCGCGACATCTTCGGATCAGCCAGCAGGTTTTCCAGCAGAACACGCTTGTCGGCCGTCGAGACGTGGTGCACCGACTGCGCGATGCGCTCCACGGTGATCACCTGCGGCGTCACCTCGACGCGCACCGGGTTGTGCAGCATGTCGGCGGCCAGCTTCCCGTCCTCCAGCGCCTGGGGCACCCGGATCA
>DAIQBR010000059.1:0-4171 GCA_036781105.1 Kiloniellaceae bacterium | reverse complement strand
TTCGCGACCTCCGTCGGCATGGTGGCCGAGAACAGCAGCGAGTGGCGGCGCGCCGGCAGCATGGCGACGATCTTCTTCACATCGCGGATGAAGCCCATGTCGAGCATGCGGTCGGCCTCGTCCAGCACCAGGTGGGTGACCTTGTCCAGGCGCACGTGGCGCTGGTTCAGCAGGTCCATGAGGCGGCCCGGCGTGGCGATCAGAACGTCGACGCCGCGCGACAGCTGGCGCACCTGCGGGCCCTGAGAGACGCCGCCCAGGATGACGGCATGACGCAGGCGCAGGTTGCGGCCGTAGGTCTTGAAGGAGTCGCCGATCTGCACCGCCAGTTCGCGGGTCGGCGCCAGGATCAGGGCGCGCACCGACTTGGGCGCCGGGTTGTCCTTCACCTCGGCGAGCTGCTGCAGGATCGGCAGCGCGAAGGCCGCGGTCTTGCCGGTGCCGGTCTGCGCCAGGCCCAGCATGTCGCGGCCGTCCAGCAGCGCCGGAATGGCCTGCGCCTGGATCGGCGTCGGGGTGGTGTAGTTGGCGGCGGCCAGGGCACGCAGCAGCGGCTCGGCGAGGCCGAGATCGGTAAAGGCGAGGTTGTCGTTACCGGTAGGGGTAGGGGTATTCAAAACAGAGTCCTTCTGCGCCGGGCGTGCCGTCATGTAGACGAGCGAAAACGCCGGTGAGCGCGTTGCCGTCATCCACGCGCACCTGGAGCAAACGGATATTCTTGGGATATGAGGGCCTTCGAGATGAGGGGCGCCCCGCGCCAGTTGCCAGGAGGGGCCGCCCTTCGCGCGATCGCGAGAGGCCGATGCGGGCTAGATGCGCCTTTCCCGGGCCGAAGTCAAGGAGAGTTATGTTGCATTGCACATAAAGCGCCGGAAAAGGCCGGAATCCGCCCGTTTGGGTGCTATACTGGCCGCGCCGCGATCTTTGTGAGGGCCCGTCATGGCAGAAGACCACGAACCCCTGATCCTCGACCTCGTCGAGTGGATCGCCCGCAAGCCGCGCCCCTATGCCGAGGTGATGGAGGCCTGGCGCACCTCCTGCCCGCGCCTGCCGGTGTGGGAGGACGCCGTCGACCGCGGCCTCGTCGAGCGGCAAAGCGGCGGCGCGGCGCTGGTGAGCGTCACCTCTGCCGGCCTCGACTACCTGAAGCGCAACGCTCGCGCCGCGAAGCTCGCCGGCTAAAAGCTCCGACTCAGTCTGCCACCACGCGGCGATACAGGTGCCAGGTCGCGTGGCCCAGCACCGGCAGCACGATGATCAGCCCCAGGAAGGCGGGGATCGAGCCGAGCAGCAGGCCGCCGGCGACGATCACGCCCCAGGCCGCCATGGCCAGCGGGTTGGCGGCGCAGGCGCGCAGCGAGGTCGCCACCGCCACGCCGACGCCGACCGGGCGGTCGATCAGCATGGGGAAGGACACCACGCTGACCGCCAGCACGAGGACGGCGAAGCCGAAGCCGACTCCCAGGCCGACGACGACCATGGTCCAGCCCGCCTGGGTGGTGAGCACGGCGCCGACGAAGGCGATGAGGGAGGCCGGCGGCTGCGGGCCCAGCGTCGCCAGGTAGATCACCCAGGCCGCGGCCAGCCACAGCAGGAAGACCGCCAGCAGGGCCAGGGCCAGCACCAGGATCGGCCCGAAGGAGGGCGCGCGCACCATGCTGAAGGCGCTCACCCAGCTCGCTTCCAGGCCGCGCTCGCGCCGCCGGCTCATCTCGTAGAGGCCGATGGCGGCGATCGGGCCGACCAGCGCGAAGCCCGAGGCCAGCGGGAACAGCAGCGCCAGCATGCCCTGGTTGAAGGCGGCGTGAATCAGCACGGCGCTGACCACCGGATAGATGATGCAGAGGAAGATCACGTCGGTGCGGTAGGCGGCGAAGTCGTCGACGCCCTTGCGCAGCGCCGTCAGCAGGTCTTCCAGGCCGATGCCGCGGATGGCGGGCAGCGGCGCGCTCTGGTCGCGCGGCGTTCCCTGGATCGAGACGCCGGCGGACTCGACCGCCGTGCCGGCTTCCCTCAGCTTGTCCATGCCCCATTCGATGGGGTTGCGGATGGTATCCATAGCACTCCCTCACGTGTCACCGGATGGGTGGCCACGGCTGGCCCTTCCTGGCGGAGCGCTGGTAACGGTCGCCGGCCGCAAGGGCGCCGAGACCTCATCATTATGTTTAGGATACGCCCATCGGCCGCCGCCTGTCTCCTCACATTTGGGTGCTTTTTCAGGCCTCTCTTTTTGAGAGGTCCGGCGGGCTTGCCGCCGCCGCGCGGCCGCCCAATAGTGCCGCCATGACGTCTGACGCTTCCGCCCCCGAGACCAGCCCCGAGACCAGCCCCGAGTCCGCACCGGTCTTCGGCCCGCAGTTCCGGGCCCAGCTCGAACAGCTGCTGGCCTGGCGCCGCGACGTGCGCCGCTTTCGCCGCGATCCCCTGCCGGCGGGCCTGCTGGAGCATCTCCTCGGCCTTGCCGAGCTGGCGCCCAGCGTCGGCCTCAGCCAGCCCTGGCGTTTCCTGCGCGTGGTGAGCCCGGAGGCGCGCGCCCGGGTGCGCGCGAATTTCACCGCGGCAAATGCCGAGGCGCTGGGCGACTACAGCGGCGATCGCGCGGCGCTCTATACGCGCCTGAAGCTCGCCGGCCTGGAGGAAGCGCCGGAGCAGCTCGCCGTCTTCGCGGAGATCGATCCGCCGCAGGGGCAGGGGCTCGGCCGCCGCACCATGCCGGAGACCCTGCAGTATTCCACCGTCTGCGCGGTGCACACCCTGTGGCTGGCGGCACGCGCCGCCGGCATCGGCCTCGGCTGGGTCTCGATCCTCGACCCGCGGCAGGCCGCGCGCGACCTCGCGGTGCCGGAGAGCTGGCGCCTCGTCGCCTACCTCTGCCTCGGCTACCCCGAGGAGGCGCACGACGATCCCGAACTCGCCCGCCGCGGCTGGGAACAGCGCCGCGCCGGCGCGACCTTGCTGACGCGCTAGCCGCGCTCTATTCCGGCAGGGCCTGCAGGGTGAAGGTGGCCTGCAGCAGCTCGCTCATCGGCGAATTGCCGAAGTAGGCCTGGTAGATCTTCACCACCGCCTTCGTGCGGTAGAGGCGCGCCAGCGTGCTGTCGACCAGCAGGCGGAAGTCGTCGTCGCCGCGCTGCAGCGCCAGGGCGTAGGGCTCGTAGGAGAAGTAGCGGTCGGACAGAACGAGGTTCGCCGGGTTCTGCGACTCGCGGCCCAGCATCGCCAGGATCGCCCGGTCGGCGAAATAGGCGGAGAGCGCGCCCGACTCGAGTTCGCTCAGGCCTGTGTGGTGATCGGCGACGCCGACCACCTCGGCGGCGATGCCGTTTTCGGCCAGCGCGCGCTTCAGGCCCTCCTCCGTCGTCGTGCCGGCGCGCACGCCGACTTTCTTGCCGGCGAGGTCGAGGAAATTCGCCGGTCCGTCCTTGCGGTAGAGCACGCTGGAGCCGGTGACGAAGGTCATCAGGCTGAAGTCCACCTGCGCGCGGCGTTCCAGGGTGACGGTCGTAGCCCCGCACAGCAGGTCGATGCGCCCCGCCTGGATCTCGTCGAAGCGGCCTTCGGCGGTGACCGGCACGTATTCGATCTTGATGTCGTCGCGCTTCAGTTCACCGCGCACCGCTTCGGCGACGGCCTGGCAGAGACCCACGCTGTAGCCGGCGGGCAGCCCGTCCTTGTCGGCGTAGGAGAAGGGCGCGGCGTCCTGGCGGTAGCCCAGCTTGATCACGCCGCTGTCGCGGATGCGCTCCAGGGTGGCCGCCTCGGCGGCTCCCGCCAGCAGGACCAGCGCACCGAGCAGCGCAGCAGATAAGAGGCTTGCAGGGCGGTGTCTCATGTCTGCGCTCCCGGATCGTGTTTCTTTGAGGATATTCTTCGGCCTTCGCTGTGATCGGACCACAGGCGGCGGGGGCTGGCAACCGCAGGGATGCCGGCCTCCCGGTCTCTCGCCCTTCGCCCGCGGTAGTGGCGGGTGTCATTTGCGGGCCACCGGGAATAGGCCGGAACCCAGCGGCGTCCAAGACGTAGACAGGCGGAGGAAAGTCCGCCGCGCTTCTCGCCATTTCAGGAAAGGTCCGATCATGCCGCGCAGCCGCATTTCCCTTGGGGTTTTCGCCCTGCCCCTTGCGCTCGCGCTCGCCAGCCTGCCGGCGCGTGCGTTTCCCGTCATGCCCGC
>DAIQBR010000058.1:4091-12716 GCA_036781105.1 Kiloniellaceae bacterium | reverse complement strand
CCAGTCGAGCATGACGATGGCGTCGGCTGAGCGGATCGCCTCCAGCACCGGGCCCTTCAGGCGCCAGCCGGTCTCGCCGATGAAGGCGGGGTGGCTGGTCGGAAAGGCCGCCGGCAGTTTCATGTGCGCCGTGGTGCGCGCGCCCAGCAGCTCGGCAAGGCGCACGCGGTCGGCCCAGCCTGCCTCGCTGCGGCTGGCACGGCCGCAGAAGATGAAGGGCCGCTTGGCAGCGGCGAGAATCTCCATGGCGCGGTCGAGCGCCTCGCGCGGCGGCTCGGCATCGGCCGGCGCGGCGTAGAGCCCGACATCCTCGTCGGCGGGGCGCTGCTCGACGGCCTGCTCCTGGATCGAGACGTCGAGGTTGATGTAGACCGGGCCGCCGGGGCGCGTGTTGGCGAGCTGCACGCCGCGGCGAATCGATTCCACCGCCGCCTGCGGCGAGCCCGGCTGGTCGTCCCACTTGGTGAAGCCGCGCACCATGCCGCCCTGATCCTGGGTGGTGTGGATCCATTCGATCCAGGGCCGGCGCTTTACGGCGTCGACCGGGCCGGTGGCGCCGATGACCAGCATCGGCGTGCGGTCGCACCAGGCGTTGAAAAGGCCCATGGAGGCATGCATCAGGCCGACGTTGCTGTGCACCGCGACCGGCAGCGCGCGGTCGGTCACCTTGGCGTAGCCCTGGGCGATGCCGACGGCGTGCTCCTCGTGCATGCAGGTGACGATCTCCGGCTGCTTGTTGCCGAGGTGGTTCACCAGGGAGTCGTGGAGACCGCGAAAGCTGGCGCCCGGATTGAGGCAGATATGGCTGAAGCCCTGTTCGCGCAGCGCCTCGGCAATCAGGTCGCTGCCGTAGAAGCCGGTGTTCCTGCGGTCGGTCTTGTTGGCGGCGTCCAAGCTTCGCTCTCCTTGTTTTACGACTGTCATGTTTCTTGTCTTGCGCCCGCGCTCACAGCAGGCGTCCCGTGGCCAGCCTCAGCCCTGGCCAGAGGTCGCCGAGCAGCGAGTGCGGCCAGGGAATGTGCAGGGTGTAGTGGAAGAGGAACAGCAGGCCGGCCAGGAAGGGGACCAGGATCAGCACGACGCGCAGCCAGGTGACGCGTCCCTCGAGGATCATGTAGGCTGCGGCGAAGACGGCGATGGCCGGCAGCATGCCGATCAGCTTGATCCCGGCGACGAGGCCGACCAGCCACAGACCCTGCCGGGCGATCCGCGCCAGGGGTTCGCTGTCCGGGGTCTTCAGCGGCGGGATCTTGCCCATCATGCGGAACACCGTGAAGCCGGCTGCGGCGACCAGGCCGGCGACGGCGAGGGACTGCGGCATGAGGCGCGCGGCGATGTCCCAGCCGCTGGACGACACCAGCACGTAGACGAAGAGCGCGACGGCACCGGCCCAGAGGACGAGATCGGCGACCAGCTCGCCGCCCTGGGCGTGCACGACACGCTCCTGCGCTGCCGGCGCTGCGGCATCAGCGGCGGCCGCCGCCTGCCTGCGTGGGCGGAACCGCGACACCAGCGGGCGCAGCAGCAGGAAGGCCATGAAGCAGAGCAGCACCAGCGGGATCGGCTTCAGCATCCATTCCACGCCGTAGCGCAGGTGGGAGATGAAGAGATAGTTCTCGATGAGGCCGCCGAGCACGAAGGCGAGGATGACCGGCGGGCGCGGCCAGCCCATGCGCTTCATGGCCCAGCCGAGCAGGCCGAAGACCAGCAGCACCACGAGGTCGCCGTAGTCCTTGGCGCCCTGGAAGGCGCCGATGACCATGACGCTGACCACCAGCGGCACCAGCAGGCCGGCGCGCAGGGTCGCGACCTTCGCGAAGTGTCCGGCGAGCAGGAAGCAGGCGCCGGCGCCAAGCACGTTGGCGATGGCGACGGTCCAGATCAGCGTGAAGGTGACGTCGAGCTGCGGGCCCAGCATGTTCGGGCCCGGCGAGATGCCGTGGATCAGGAAGGCGCCGAGCAGCAGGGCCATGGAGGCCGAGCCGGGCACGCCGAAGGCCAGGGTCGGCACCAGGGCGCCGCCTTCCTTGGCGTTGTTGGAACTCTCCGAGGCGATGACGCCGCGCACGTCGCCCTTGCCGAAGCTTTCCGCGGCGCCCTTTTCGGTGCGCGCGGCAAAGCCGTAGGCGATCCAGTCGATGACGTTGGCGCCGATGCCGGGGATCGCGCCCAGCAGGGTGCCGATGCTGGAGCAGCGCAGCACCAGCCACCAGTTCCGCCCCACGTCGCGCACGCCTTCGAGCTGCTGCCAGGCATCGGTCTTGCGGTCGCCCGCGATGGAGCGGCGCGAGGCGCCGAGGTCGAGCATCTCCGGCACCGCGAAGAGCCCGAGCGCCAGGGGCACCAGGGAGATGCCGTCCCAGAGATAGAAGCTGTCGAAGGTCCAGCGCAGCTCGCCGGTCTGCGGCTCGTCGCCGACGGTGGAGAGCAGCAGGCCGATGGCGGCGGCCACCAGCCCCTTGAAGAGGGCGCCGTGACTGAGCGAGACCACCAGGGTCAGGCCGAGCAGGCAGATCGCCAGCAGCTCCGGCGTGCCCACCGCGAGGATGAAGGGCCGCAGGATGGGGATCGAAAGGGCCAGCACCAGGGCGCCGAAGAGGCCGCCGCAGACCGAGGCGGTGAAGGCGGCGCCGTAGGCCCGCCCCGCCTGCCCCTTGCGCGCCATGGGATGGCCGTCCAGCACCGTGGCGGCCGAGCCGGTCGTCCCGGGCACGCCGAAGAGCACCGCCGGGATGGTGTCGGAGGTGGTGGTCACCGACTGCACGCCGACCAGGAAGGCCAGCGCGGTGTAAGGGTCCATGGCGAAGGTGAAAGGCAGCAGAAGGGAAAGTCCGACCAGCCCGCCGATGCCGGGGATGACGCCGATCAACAACCCGAGCAGGGTCCCGAAGGCGACAAAGAGCAGACGCATCGGGTCTCCGATGATGCCGAGCGCATCCATCGCGGCGTCCAACAGCAAAAGAACTCTCCTCCCCGATGCCCGGGTTGCGCCGGTTCCCGCAGGAAACCGCACCCGATGTCATTGCAGATTGTAGGAATGTATGACAGTATGACGGAAATGGCAAAGAGGTTCGGTGGCTGCAGCCGCGAAGGGACAATTTCTCACCGCTGCGACCGGCTCGCTCCGCGCGGCCGGCCTCGCCGTCTTAAGTGTATCCGGGCCTGAGCGGGCCCGGGCCTGAGTGAACCCGGCCGCAACCCTGGGCCGGGCAAAAAAGAACGTACCAACCGGGAGGAAAACGCGATGAAATTCTCAGCTTCCTTGACGAAGGGTCTCGTGGCGGCCGCCGTGGCGGCGACCATCGGACTCGCATCGGATAGGACCGAGGCCGCCGGCGTCGAAGACGTCTATGCCGGCCAGACCCTGACCATCCTGATCGGCCACCCGCCGGGCGGCTCTTACGACCTCTACGCCCAGCTCGCGGCGGCCTACATGGGCAAGCACATCCCCGGCAATCCGAACGTCATCGTGCAGCACATGCCGGGCGGCGGCGGCCGCAAGGGCGCAGCCTTCTTCATCAACAACGTCGAGCCCGACGGCCTGACGGTCGCGATCCTGCCGGACACCCTGGGGCACATCCAGCAGCTGCGCCCGGACCAGGCCAGCTGGGACGCCAGCAAGTTCCGCTACATCGGGCGTTTTTCTCCGGCGAACGCCGCCTTTGCCGTGCGCAAGGACGCGCCGGCGACCACCGTCGAGGGCATGCGCGACAACGAGATCATCGTCGCCTGCACCGGCAAGTCGTCGCGCAGCGCGCAGCAGCCTGCCGCGTTGAAGAACGTCGGCGGCCTGAAGTTCCGGATGATCTGCGGCTACAAGGGCTCCGAGCCGTCGAAGCTTGCGGTGTTGCGCGGCGAGGTCGACATGTTCTCGCAGAACTGGGCTTCCTCGAAGTCGGACTACGGCGACATCGAATCGGGGGCCATGAAGATCGTGCTGCAGGCCGGCCTGGAGCGTGATCCCGAGCTGCCGGACGTGCCGCTGCTCCACGAGGTCACCGACGACCCCGAGGCCAAGAAGATCCTGCGCTACGTCTCTGCCGGCGCGCCGGTCGGCCGCTCCATGATGGCCCACCCGGGCACCTCGGACGAGATCGTCACCGCCCTGCGCGAAGCCTTCCAGGCGATGATCACCGATCCCGAGTTCCTGGCTGAAGCCGAGAAGCGCCAGGCCATCATCGACCCGGCAACCGGCGAGTACGTGGAAGAGGTGATGGCGGAGATCATGTCGGCGTCGCCGGCGCTGATCGAAGCGGCCACCAAGGCGATGGATGCCTCGGACGCCGGCGAAGCGTCGAACTGACGTCCGGCCAGGTCCTGCAATGACGGGACGTGCGGTGCCCCGACGCCGGCGTCCCGTCATCTGCTTGGAGGGCAGACCAAGCTGCCCCGAGACCGCACCCTGGTGTCTTGCATCGGGACGCCCGAGCGCCAACCATGGCAAGTACCTTCCCTAGAGTCGCAAAGATGCCCCGAGACACAGAGCAACAAGCCCCCGCCGACTTCCAGGAGCACCTCGCCAGGCTGGAGGCGCGCGGCCTGGTGACCCGCATCGAGCGGGCGATCGACAAGGACAGCGAGCTGCACCCCCTGGCGCGCTGGCAGTTCCAGGGCGGCCTGCCGGAAGAAGAGCGCCGCGCCTTCCTGTTCACCAACGTCACCGACGCGCGCGGTGGCAAGTACGACATTCCCGTCGCCGTCGGCGCGCTGGCCGCCTCGCCGGAGATCTATGCCGCCGGCCTGGGCGTGCCGGTCAGCGAGATCGGCGAGGTCTGGGTCCGCGCCATGGCCAAGCCGATCCCGGCCGAGCGCGTCGAGTCGGCGCCCTGCCAGGAGGTCGTGCTGAGCGGCGACGACCTGACCAAACCGGGCGGCGGCCTGGCCCGCCTGCCGGTGCCGATCTCGACGCCGGGCTTCGATTCGGCCCCCTACCTCACCGCCACCCTGGTGGTCACGAAAGACCCGGAAAGCGGCGTGCGCAACATGGGCACCTACCGCGGCCAGCTGAAGGCGCAGGATCGCCTGGGCGTGCGCATGGCCAGCCGCCTGGGCGGCGCCGGCGGCTACCTGCACTGGCTGAAGTACCAGGCGCGCGGCGAGAAGATGCCGGTGGCCATCGTCATCGGCTGCGCGCCGGCGGTGCTCTTCACCGGGCCGCAGAAACTGCCGATCGACGAGGACGAGCTGCACGTCGCCGGCGGCCTGATGGGCCGCCCGGTGCGCGCGGTGCGCTGCAAGACCGTCGATCTGGAAGTCCCCGCCGACGCCGAGATCGTCATCGAGGGCGAGATCGCCACCGACTACCTGGAGCCCGAGGGGCCCTTCGGCGAGAGCCATGGCCACGTCGCGCTGGAAGACTTCAACATGTCGATGCAGGTGACGGCGATCACGATGAAGAAGAAGCCGGTCTTCGTCTCCATCGTCAGCCAGGTGACGCCGAGCGAATCTTCGGTGCTGAAGAAGGTCGCCTACGAGCCGCTGTTCCTGGAGCACCTGAAGAAGGTGCTGAACGTGAAGGGCATCAAGCGGGTGGTCATGCACGAGCCGCTGACCAACATCCGCAAGGTGATCTTCCTGCAGTTCGACCGCTCGGCACCGCAGAGCGAGATCTGGCGCGGCCTGCAGGGCGCGGCCACGCTGCAGGCGCAGTGCGGCAAGATCTGCATCGCCGTCTCGGAGGACATTGAGCCCAACAACGCCGATGCCATCTTCTGGTCCCTCGCCTACCGCACCAGCATCACCCAGGACGTGGTGATGACGCCCTACCGCTCGGCCGGCCACGGGCCGAAGTCTGGGGGCGGCAAAGGCGACGGCACGCTGCTGATCGACGCCACGCTGAAGTCCGACATGCCGCCGCTGGCACTGCCGGCCGAGCCCTTCATGACCAGGGCCAAGGCGATCTGGGAGGAACTCGGCCTGCCGCGGCTGACGCCGCAGCCGCCGTGGTACGGCTACGACCTGGGCGACTGGGACGACCTCTGGACCACCTTCGCCGAGCGCGCGGTTGCCGGCGATTGGGAGGAGAACGGCCGCCACACCGAAGGGCGCCGGCGCGGCGGCATGAAGCCGGAGACGCCGGTGCGCAACATCGAGAGCCGCGGCGGCCAGGCGGACAAGAAGTAGGATGTACCGCATCGGCCAGTCCCAGTTTCGCCTGGAAGACGACGCGCTGCTGCGCGGCGCCGGCCGCTTCACCGGCGACTGCACCGAAGAACGCGAGGCGGTGATGGTCGTCGTGCGCTCGCCGGTCGCCGCGGGCAGGATCGCCGGCCTGGAGGTCGGGGCCGCCCGTGAAGCCCCGGGCGTGCTGGCGGTGCTGACGGCGGCCGATACCGCGGGGCTCGGCTGCCTCTCCCCGCGGCTGCGCCACCAAGCGCCCGGCGGCGGCGAGATGTTCATCCCGCCCTACCATCCCCTGACTGCCGAGGAAGTGCGCTACGTCGGCGACCCGGTCGCGGTGGTCGTCGCCGAGACGCAGGCCGCCGCCGAGGAAGCCGCGGAGATGGTCCTGGTCGACATCGATCCCGCCCCGGCGGTGGTGACCCCGGAGGCGGCGCTGGCCGAAGGCGCGCCCGCGGTCTGGCGCGAGGTGGCGGACAACCGCGCCTTCGTGAAGACCTTCGGCGTCAAGGCCGCAGTCGAAGAGGCCTTCCGCAGGGCGCCGCACAAGGTGCGCCAGCGCCTGGAAATCTCCCGCGTCACCGCCGCGGCGCTGGAGCCGCGCAACGCCGTCGCCCGCTACGACGCCGAAACCGAAGGCTACACGCTGCGCCTCGGCACCCAGGCGCCGCACCGCGTCGCCATGGATCTCGCCGTGGTCATGGGAGTCGACGCGAAGAGAATCCGCGTCGTCGCCGAGGATACCGGCGGCGGCTTCGGCATGAAGAACGCCGCCTATCACGAGTACGCCCTGCTGCTGCTGGCCGCCGAGCGCACGGGCCGGCCGCTACGCTGGACCGCCAACCGCCTGGAGTCCTTCCTGGCCGACAGCCACGCGCGCGAACAGGTGGTGGACGCGGCCCTGGCACTGGACGACGAGGGCCGCTTCCTCGCCGTCGAGGTGACGGTGCTGGCCAACCTCGGCGCCTACCTCGGTCCCATGGGCACCCACCCCATGGTGAACAACATCCCGGGCATCGCCGGCATCTACCAGACCCCGGCGATCCACGTCGAGGTGATCGGCGTGCACAGCCACACGCAGTCGATGGCGCCCTATCGCGGCGCCGGGCGGCCCGAGGCGACCTACATCATGGAACGGCTCGCCGACCTCGGCGCGCGCGAGCTGGGCCTCGACCTGGCCGAGATCCGCCGCCGCAACATGATCCGCGCCGCGCAGATCCCCTACCGCACGGCGCTGAACTACACCTACGACAGCGGCGACTTCCCCAAGGTCATGGAGACCACGCTGCAGGCGGCCGACTGGACCGGCTTCGCCGCGCGCCGCGAAGAAGCGAAGCGGCGCGGCAAGCTGCGCGGCCTCGGCATCGCCAATCCCATCGAGATCGCCGGCGGCCCGCAGGGCAAGCCGAACCCGGAGTTCGCCGCCGTCAGCATCGAAGCAGACGGCAGCGTGACGGTGAAGCTGGGCTCCTGCGACAGCGGCCAGGGCCACCGCACCACCTACAGCCAGGTACTGGGCGAGAAGTTGGGCGTGAACGGCACCGATCTGCGCATCCTGGAGGGCGACACCGGCGAGATCGCCCAGGGCACCGGCACCTTCGGCTCGCGCTCGACCGGCGCCATCGGCGCCAGCCTGATCCGCGTCGCCGAGGAGATCATCGCCCAGGCCATGCCGGCCGCCGCCGAGGAACTGGAAGTCTCGCCCGCCGACCTGGTGTTCAGCGAGGGCCGCATCATGGTGGTCGGCAGCGACCGCGGCATCGCGATCCAGGAGCTGGCGCGCAGGCAGTCGCGCCGCTTCGCCGCGGAGACCTTCAGCGCCGCCGACAACTGCAGCTTCCCCAACGGCTGCCACGTTTGCGAGGTGGAGGTCGATCCGGAGACCGGCGGCCTGGCGATCATCGGCTACTGGGTGGTCGACGACGTCGGCACCGAGCTGAACCCGCTGCTGGTGAAGGGACAGATCCACGGCGGCATCGCCCAGGGCCTGGGCCAGGCGGTCATGGAGCGCGTCGTCTACGACCCGGAATCCGGGCAGCTGCTGACCGCCTCCTTCATGGACTACGGCCTGCCGCGCGCCGCCGATCTGCCGGCGCTGCAGATCGCCAGTTATCCCGTACCCACCGCCGCCAATCCGCTGGGCGCCAAGGGCGTCGGCGAGGCCGGCACGGTGGGCGCGCTGTCGGCGGTGGTCTCCGCCGTCTGCGATGCGCTGGCGCCGCTGGGCATCCGCCATCTCGACATGCCCGCCACGCCGGAGCGCATCTGGCGCGCCATTCAGGCAGCCGGGCAGACAGCCGAGGCGGCGAGGTGAGTCATGCGCCATGACAGAGCCCGACGGCCCGGCCCCTGCCCCCGCCGCCAGTCCGCCGCCGCTCTCCGGCCCGGCGAAGCTGGCGCGCATCCTCTTCGCCCTGGCGCTCGGCGCGCTGGGCGGCGTCCTCTTCAACTGGCTCACCATGCCGCTGCCCTGGATGCTGGGCGCCATGGCGTTCAACACGGCGG
>DAIQBR010000058.1:0-4057 GCA_036781105.1 Kiloniellaceae bacterium | reverse complement strand
ACTGCGCCTGCCGGTGCTGCCGCCGATGCGGGCCAGGCCCTACGTGGTGGCGGTCATCGGCGTCATGCTCGGCTCCGGCTTCCGGCCCGAGGTCATGCAGCAGGCCGGCGGCTGGGCGCTGTCGCTTGGCTTCCTCGCGCTCTACCTCGCGGTCTCCGGCGCCCTGGTGGTGCCCTACTATCGCAAGATCGGCGGCTTCGATCGGGTCACCGCCTACTTCGCCGGCATGCCCGGCGGCCTCAACGAGATGCTGCTGATCGGCGAGTCCATGGGCGGCGACGACCGCAAGATCGTGCTGGCCCACGCCAGCCGCATCTTCACCGTGGTCTGCCTCATGGCGGTGTGGTTCCGCCTCGTCGCCGGCTACGACCTGGGCGACCGCTCGCGCTTCGGCGTGCCCTTCGAGCAGGTGCCGCCGCTGGAACTGGGCGTGCTGGCGCTGTGCGGCGTCATCGGCTTCTTCCTGGGGCGCAAGCTGCGCGTGCCCGCACCGATCCTCATCGGGCCCATGGTGCTGAGTGCCGCCGCGCACCTGAGCGGCCTGGCGCACACGCCGCCGCCGCAGGAACTGGTGATCGTCGCCCAGCTCTTCCTCGGCACCATCATGGGCTGCCGCTTCCTGGGCGCCGCGCCGGCCAGCATCGGCCGCGCCCTGCTGCTGGGCCTCGGCGCCAGCGTGATCATGCTGGCGGTCACCGCCGTCTTCGCCGTGCTGTTCCACGGCCTATTCGGCCAGGCGACCGAACAGGTGCTGCTGGCCTACTCGCCGGGCGGCCTCGCCGAGATGAGCCTGGTCGCCCTGGCGATGAACGCCGAAGTCGCCTACGTCGCCAGCCACCACATGGTGCGCATCATCCTGGTCATTCTCTTTGCGCCGCTGGCCTTCGCGCTGCTCGACCGCTGGCGCCGCGGCGGCAAGGGCCCACCGACAACCTGACGGGAGGACACCGGGGATGAAGGAAGTGGTTCAGCAGGGCCTCTCGCCGATCCGCCAGGAGACCGCGCCGCTGCGCCTGCGCATCATCGAGTCGATGCGCCGGGCGATCGAACGCGGCGTCCTGCTGCCCGGCGCGCGCCTGGTGGAAAAGGATCTCTGCCAGCAGCTGGGGGTCAGCCGCACCTCGCTGCGCGAGGCGCTGCGCGAACTGGAGGCCGAGGGCGTCATCGCGCAGACCTCGCCGCGCGGCCTGACGGTGGCCACGATCTCGCGGCGCGACGCCGAGAACATCTACCGCATCCGCGGCGACGTCGAGGCGCTGATCGTCGAGCAGTTCATCCAGGTCGCCAGCGACGCCCAGGTCGACACCCTGCTGCACCTCAGCCAGGGCCTCATCGACGCCTACCGGCGCGGCGACTTCGTCGCCATCGTCGAGGCCAAGCGCGTCTTCTATGGCCATATCTGCCAGGTGGCCGACAACGACATTGCGCTCGACCTGCTGGCCCGCCTGACCCTGCGCACGGCGCAGCTGCGCAGCCGCTCGGTGGTGCGCCCGGAACGCCAGGCCGAAAGCATCAAGGAGATCGAGGCCCTGGGCCGCGCCATCCGCAAGCGCGACATCGAAGCGGCACGGCGCGCCGCCAAGGCCCACGTCGACCACGCCGCCGCCTCCGCCCTGCCCTACGCCGCGCCGTAGCCTACGCCGCGGAGATCTGGCTTACCGCACCAGGATGTTGCGGAACTGCCAGGGATCGGCGGTGTCGAGATCCTCGGGGAAGAAGCTGACGCGCTCGCTGAGCGGGGTCCAGTCGGTGTAGACGCCGACGACGGGGCCGAGGTAGGGCTTCTGCACCTTGAGGCAGAGTTCGTGATCCATCTCGTCGGTCTCGACGATGCCGGCCTGAGGATTCTTCAGTGCCCAGACCATCCCCGCCAGCACCGCCGAGCTGACCTGCAGGCCGGTGGCGTTCTGGTAAGGCGCCAGCGCGCGGGTCGCCTTGATGGAAAGCTGCGAGCCGTACCAGTAGGCGTTCTTGGCGTGGCCGAAGAGCAGCACGCCCAGCTCGTCGATGCCGTCGATGATCTCGTTCTCGTCGAGGATCTTGTGCACCTTGGGCGCGTGGCCGCCGTTGCCGAACATCTCGTGCAGGCTGAGCACGGCCACGTCGGCGGGGTGGTAGGCGTAGTGGCAGGTCGGGCGGAACACCGCCTTGCCGCCTTCGCGCACCGTGAAGTAGTCGGCGATGGAGATCGACTCGTTGTGGGTGACGAGGAAGCCGTACTGCGCCTTGGCGGTCGGCGTCCAGGAGCGCACGCGGGTGTTGGCGCCGGGCTGCAGCAGGTAGGCCGCGCACTGCGGGCCGTGGTCGAAGGTGCGCCCGTTCTCCGGCAGCCACTTCTCGTGGGTGCCCCAGCCCATCTCGGCCGGCTGCAGGCCCTCGGAAATGAAGCCCTCGACCGACCAGGTGTTCCAGAACTGGTTCATCGGCCGCGGCTCGCGCGCGCGCTGGGTCTCGCGCTCGGCGATGTGGATGCCCTTCACGCCGAGCTTATGCATGAGCTTCGCCCAGTCCTCGCGGCTTGCCGGCTTGCCCGCGTCAACACCGGTGTCGCGCGATGTCGAGCAGCGCCTGCTTCACGAACCAGGAGACCATGCCCGGGTTGGCGCCGCAGCAGGAGACAGCCGTGGTGCCACCGGGGTTGGCGGCCTTTTCCCGGCGCACGGTCTCGCGCAGGGCGTAGTTGGTGCGCTCGGCGGCATCGGCGCCTTCGTCGAAGTAGAAGCCGGCCCAGGGCTCCACCACGGTGTCGATGTAGAGCACGCCCAGCTCGCGGCAGAGCTTCATGACGTCCAGGGAGGAGACGTCAACCGAGAGGTTCACGCAGAAGCCCTGGCCCTCGCCGGCGGTCAGCAGCGGCGTCAGCACCTCGCGGTAGTTGTGCGGCGTCAGCGCCACCTGCTCGAAGCGGATGCCGCGCTCGTCGAGCAGCGCCTTGTCGTTGTCGTCCGGTGCGACGACGACGAAGCGGCTGCTGTCGAAATCGAAGTGCCGCTCGATGAGCGGCAGGGTGCCGCGGCCGATGGAGCCGAAGCCGATCATGACGATGGGGCCGCTGATGGCGCCGTAGTCGGGCCATGGAGTGGTCATAGCAATAGTCTCCCTGTATCGGTCCGGGCCCCTCTTCTGAAGGTGGAGGCCCGGACTGAAGTACGGCCGGCAGCTTGCGCGATCCGGCGACTTAATTCAAAGGCGGATGGATGACGGCGGGATTGCGGGACGCCAGCTCGGCCTCTGCGCTCCAGGGCTGGAGCAGGCCGGCGGGACGCACGAGGCCGCGGGCACCCGAGAGGGCGCCGGCCCGCAGTTCGTGGCCGAGGAAGCGGTGACGCTCCACCGGCCCCGGCAGATCCAGGCCCCCGGTGAGGGCCGCGGAGAAGCCGAAGCGCGCGTAGTAAGGCGCATCGCCGACCAGCAGCACGGCACTGTGGCCGGCCACCGCCGCGCGGTTCAGCGCCGAGCGCATGAGCCGGGCGCCGAGGCCCTCGCCCTGGCGCGCCGGATCCACCGCCAGCGGGCCGAGCAGCAACGCGGTGTGCCGCAGGCCCGCCGTGACGGCCCAGAGCCGCAGGGTACCGACCAACTCGCCGCCGTCATGTGCGGCCAGGGCCAGCACCGGCAGGCGTCCCTCGCGCAGCCGCTCCGACGTCTTGGCGAAGCGCGCCGGGCCGAAGACCCGGTCGAGCAGCGCCTCGCGGGCGCCGGACTCGCCCGGCGCTTCTTCATCGATCCTGAACATCGCCCGTCTCCGCGGGGCGCTGGTCAGATCACGTAGGACTTCAGCGGCGCGAAGCCGTTGAAGCCGATCGAGCTGTAGGTGGTGGTATAGGCGCCGGTGCCCTCGATGAGCAGCTCGTCGCCGATCTCCAGCGACAGCGGCAGGACGTAGGGCGTCTTCTCGTAGAGCACGTCGGCGGAGTCGCAGGTCGGGCCGGCCAGCACGCAGGGGCCGGCCTCGCCGCCGTCGCGCGGGCTGCGGATCGGATAGCGGATCGCCTCGTCCATGGTCTCGGCCAGGCCGCCGAACTTGCCGATGTCGAGGTATACCCAGCGCAGTTCC
>DAIQBR010000057.1:11219-12739 GCA_036781105.1 Kiloniellaceae bacterium | reverse complement strand
GCCGCCGACCTTCTCCACCGTCGGCACGCTCACTTCGGCGTAGCGCTGGAAGGCCTCCTCGCCGGTGGCAGCCTCCTGCCCGCTGTCTGTGGGATAGCCCGCCGCGTCGCGCATCTTGAAGAAGTTGATGAGGCTGATCGGCTGGTCCTGCGGGCGCTGCAGCAGGGCCCGCCACTGGCTGCGGGTCGGGGCAGTGCCGTCAGCGCCGTCGCCATACCATGCGGTCAGGCGGTCGAGCGCCGCCTCGAGGTTTGCATTGTCGTCCATCAACGCCTCCTGTAATTTGACAGGCGTAAAATATTGGAATTTTTACATATGTCAAATCTAAAGCGCGCGGCGCGCAGCCGGAAGGAAATGCTGGATGCCGCCTGGGCGTTGTTCGTGGAACGCGGCGCCGCCGTGTCCCTGGCGGAGATTGCCGCGGCGGTCGGCATGACGCGCCAGTCGGTCTATGTCCACTTCGGCTCGCGCGGCGGCCTGCTGGTCGCCCTGGTGCGCCGCGCCGATCAGCGCGAGGACATCTTCGCGAAGTTCGACAAGGCGCTGGCGCTGCCCGACCCGGCGGATCGGCTCGATGCCTATCTGAAGGCCTGGCTCGCCTACGTGCCGAAGATCGATCCGGTGGCCAGCGACCTCATCCGCCTGCGCGTGACCGACGTGGACGCGGCAGCCGCCTGGGCCGACCGCATGGCGGCGCTGCTCGCCTGCTTCCGCGAGCTGTCGGAAAGCCTCGCGAAGGACAGGGCGCTGGCCAAGGGTTGGACCGCGGCCAAGGCCGCCGACTACCTCTGGGCCGCCTGCTCGGTTCAGGCCTGGGGCCTGCTGGTGAAGGAACGCGGCTGGAGCCCGGCGTCGGCCTCGAAGACCATTCGCGCGTCCGTCGCGCGGGTGCTGCTGGGCTGATCAGTCGACGGCGCCGCTAAAACCCGAACATGTGGTCGAATGAAAAGGCTTTTTCGCCGTTGGCGAGGCCGTGGTAGCCGAAGAGGCGGCAGGTGGTGTCGCGGATGATGACGTAGCCTTCCGGTCCCGCCGCTTTCATATCCGCTTCTGAGAAGTAGTCCGACGGCGCCCACAAGAGCGAGCCGCCGCAGGCGATCTCGACGGCGTGCTCGGCGATTACCTCGCCGTTGCTGTCGTGCAGCAGCAGGTGGGTGTCGCTCTTCGCGTGCCAGGGCGTCGAGGCCGGATAGATCAGGTGGCAGAGCGCCGTGTAGGGCGCCGGGCCGAACGACAGGAAGAGGCGCGTCGAGAGCCCCGGCGCGCGCCCGGCGTAGGACTGCGGCTCGCCCTTGTAGGTCAGCACGGCGTTGAAGATGTGCGCGCCGAACGAGGTCTCGGCGACGTGGCCTGACGCCTTGTCCTCGTAGCGGAACAGGCCGTGCAGCCAGCCGTCGGCCTCGCCGCCTTCGGCGAAGTCGTAGACCAGTTCCATGTGACCCCAGTCGGTTTTGGCGCCGTCCAAAAGGTCTTCCGCGTCGACCAGGGTCGCGTGGTTGCGCGGCAGCTTGCCAAGGGAC
>DAIQBR010000057.1:1665-11167 GCA_036781105.1 Kiloniellaceae bacterium | reverse complement strand
GGCGACGAGCGCCACCGGCAGGTTCGCCTGGCAGGTCGACATCGGCGTCGGCAGTGCCAGCGAGCGAAAGCGCCCGCGCGGCAGGATCGGCGCCGGCAGCAGGAAGCCTTTGCCCAGCAGGTTGGAGAGCTCGGGGATGCGCGGGTCGGGCTTCAGGTCGACGCGCTCCACGTTGGGATGGGCGATGCGGCTGCGCGGCGGGTTCAGGCTGCCGTTGGCGATGACCTCATAGCGCGGGCGCACGAAGTGCTTGCCCGCCTGCACCTCGATCTGCTGCGGCCAGCGCGCCGCGGGCAGCAGCTCGGCGGTGTCGATGGCCAGCGTGCCGAAGGGCGGGATCTCGCGGTCCAGCCAGGCGATATGGCCCTCGCCCATGAGGTTCATGCCGACGCTGCCGGCGGGCACCGGCGCGGGATGGCTGTTCTGCACCCACAGCAGCACCTGTTCGCCGTCGCGCGGCGCCGGCAGCCCGGCGTAGAGGTCGGCCGGCCAGGAATTGGAATCGTGAGTACAGGACAGCACCTCGTCCGAGTCGCCATAAGTGTCGAGCGCGTACTTCACGATGTCATGGCCGGCGATGCCGCAGACGTGCAGGAAGAGGCTGCCGGTGAAGTCGCCGAGGCCGAAGCGCTCGCGAATGTCCTTTGAGTCGATCACCACGCTGGCGTTGGCGCCGGGCAGGGAGTCGGTCCATTCGACGAGGGACTTGCCGTCCTCGTCCATCAGGCAGCACCAGGCCTGCGGCGCCTTGGCGCCGTAGGCCGACCAGTAGTTGGCGGTGGCAAGCCGTGTGTGATGGCCGCCGGCGTCGCGGAAGAACACCAGGTTGGTCGCGAAGTTCAGGCTGTCGAGGTAGTTGCGCCGGTTGGTCAGCATTGCGTCAGGCAGGCGCAGTGCGTCGAGGCTCACCACTTCGGTGTCCTTCGGCAGCAGGTGCTTCACATGGGCGATGAGGCGGCCGGCATCGAAGGCGGTGACGAAAACCTTCTTCACCCCTTTGCTTCTTGGGCAACCCGGCAGGTCGGTGACCGGCTGTGCCTGGCGGCCGAGGATCTCGCTGCCGATGTCCTCCAGGTCCTGCACGAAGACGGCGGCGATATCGAGCGCGGAAAGGTCGTAGATCTCCGCGAAGGCCTGGGCGTAGCCGAGCGGGTCGTAGACCGCGACGGGGCCGGCGCCAAGGTCGTCCAGCAGCTTCCTGGCCTCGCGCGCGGCCAGGGGATGGCCGATGGCCTTGAAGAAGGCGTTGCCGCCCTTGGCGTTGCTGAAGGTCTCGATGTTCAGGGCCATTGGCTTCTCGAAAAGACTCTCTGTCGTAAGGGCGTTATCTGCCGAAGCGCAGCAGCTTCTTGGTCCAGGCGGAGAAGGTGTGGCGTTTGAGTTCTCGCTTGAGGACTCCTGGATCGGTCAGCCAGTTGAGCTGGATGGAGCGGCGCTGGCCGACGAAAGGCTTGTGGCCGTGCCAGGCCTCGGGCGTGCAGCGGAAGGCGACCAGGGTGCCGGCCTCCGGCGGCACTTCGGCCGCGTAGTCTTCCAGGTCCTCGGGCCCCTTCAGCATGCGCAGGCGCCCGCCGTCGGACTCCCAGGCCGAGTTCAGGTAGATCAGTGCAGTGACCAGCTTGGTCTTGGAGTCGGTGTGGACGGCGCCGTCCTTGGCGCGCGACTGGCCGCGCAGGGTGACCATGGTGGGCCGGCCGCTCAGGTCGAGGCTGAACTTCGCCTCGAAGGCCCGTGTCACCTCGGGGCCCTGCAGCTCCTCCAGCAGGGCTTCGAAAGCCGGGCCGCAGGGCAGGCTCGTCGCCGGGAAGCTGCCGCCGCTGGCGATGGCGGGGAAGTCGCGCTCGATCGCCGGCAGGGCCTCGCGCTTCAGGAAGCCGGGCACGATGAGGAAGTCGAAAGGCGCCCGCTGCAGTGCCGTCGCCTCGAAGCGTTCCAGATCGAGGCGCGGGGAGCGCGGGGTGGTGTCGGCGGCGAGACTCGACAAGCGTCGACCTTCCGGAAGTGGCCGTGCGGTGTTGCCCCGATGTGCCATCAGGGTCTCACCCTATTTAAGGGGCGCCGGGGGAAAGATCAAATGAGCCACATCAAAGGCGCGCCAGCAGGCGGCGGCGGATTTCCGCGGCGACGCGGCGCGTCTCGTCGAGCGGCGCGTAGTGCCACGCCGCGAGTTCCCCGGTGAAGGGGCGGGTGATGCCGGCGGCCTGCAGGCCCTCATGGAAGCGGGTGAACTTGGGCGAGCCGCCGCGCAGCTGGACCACATGCACGGGTTTGCCGCTGCTGGCGGCCTCGGAGACCATGTTCACCGAATCGCCGGTGACGATGACGTGGTCGGCCAGGCCGAGGATGCCGAAATAGGGGTTTTCGCCCCGGCCGTCCCAGATATCCGCCGGCAGGCCGGCGAGGCCGCGGCGCAGGATCTCTTCGTTGCGGACGCCGGTGCTCCGCGACGGGGTGATCATCAGGCCCCAGCCTTCGCGCGCCAGTTTGGCCAGGCGCTCGGTCAGCTTTGTCATGATCGCGGCGTCCAGGCGGAACACCTTGTTGTCGCCGCCCAGCAGCACCGCGACGCGACCTTCCGGCAGGTGGGCGTAGCGCGCCGCGAAGCGGGCGGCCGCTTCGGCCAGGCGCTGCGGCGTCACGCGGCCCAGGGCGCCGCGGGTGGTCAGCACGTTGTCGGCGCGCAGGCGGTCGTGCTCCGGCGTGACGATCAGGTCGATGGCCGCCGGGTCGATGGCCGGGTTCTGGATTTGCACGGTGAAGGTCCGCCCGCCGCTCAGGGCCCGCAGATCGCGGGTCAGCGCCACGGTCTGCCGCCCGCTGGCGATCCACAGGTCGGGCCAGGGCGGCGCCAGGCGGTCGCCTTTCGGGCCCAGGCAGCCCAGGGAGTCGCGGATCAGGCCCGGCGGCAGCCAGCGCCAGGGCTTGCCGACCGAAACGCGCTTCACCTCGGGCGTCACGCCGAGCGCTTCGGCAAGGCCGAGGCACTGGATCTCCATGCCCGCCTTGCCGTCGGTGACCACCCAGCAGGTGAGCGCGGCAACGGGATCGCCGGCGGTGCTCGGCGGCGGATCGGCGGGAGAATCGGGGGCGTTTCGGGGTGTGACGTCGGGCCCACTCATGGCGGGCCGGACTATGAGCGCGCCTCCGGCGGCCTGCAAGCGGCAATCGCCGGCCTGCACAGGGGCGCGGTTTTTGCACAGGCGCGGGACGCGTCGGCACTTGCACGCGGGAGGCGGCAGGGTAATATTGTTACCCAGCAGCCGCGCGAGCGGGTGCGAATTGTTCGACGTGACAATTGTTCGACGTGACAGGGGACTCTATGCGCCGGGTCAAACTCGACCGGATCGACCTTCAGATCCTGCAGGACCTGCAGGAGGACGGCCGCATCACCAACGTGGAACTGGCGCGGCGCGCCGGGATCTCCGCGCCGCCCTGCCTCCGGCGCGTGCGCGCCCTGGAGGAAGCCGGCTACATCAAGGGCTATCACGCCGACCTGGACGCCGAGGAGCTCGGCTTCGAGGTGACCTTCTTCGCCCTGATCGGCCTCGACAGCCAGTCGGAGACGGTGCTGAACGGCTTCGAGACCCTGGTCGGCGGCTGGTCCGAGGTGCGCGAATGCCACATGGCGCGCGGACCGGACGACTTCGTCCTGCGCCTCGTCGCCCGCAACACGGCACACGAGAACGAGCTGACCCAGCGCCTCACCTCGGCGTCCCACGTGGTGACGGTGAAGACCATCCAGGTCATCCGCACCGCCAAGGACACGCCGGGCGTCCCCATCGACATCGCCCAGGGCGTCGAGCCGGCCAGCCACGACTGAGGGCCGGTCAGAACGCCATCCCTAGCGCTCAGGGATCAGCCCGCGCGGGGCGAAGCGCATGACCAGCAGCAGGATGGCGCCCATCAGGATGTAGCGAAAGTAAGCGGCGCCGGCGACCAGGTGGCGGGCGACGGGGTTGTCCTCGGCCAGCGGCAGGGTGATCAGCTGCATGAACCCGTTGCCCAGGGGCTCGGCCTCGATCCACAGGAACCAGATGACGAAGCCGCCCAGCACGGCGCCGTAGTTGTTGCCGGAGCCGCCGAGAATGACCATCACCCAGATCAGGAAGGTGAAGCGCAGCGGGATGTAGCTGGTCGGCGTCAGCTGGCCGTCCAGGGTGGCCAGCATGGCGCCGGCGATACCGCAGGTGGCGCAGCCCAGGACGAAGACCTGCAGGTGCCGCCAGGTGACGTCCTTGCCCATAGCGTTGGCGGCGTCGCGGTTGTCGCGAATGGCGCGCATCATGCGGCCCCAGGGCGAGCGCAGGGCCCGCTCGGCGAACCACATGACGATGGCCAGGACGATGACGAAGAGGACCGCGTAGCAGAGCTTCACGAACAGGCTGGCCGCGTCTGAGATGTCGGCGACGCCGAGCCAGTTGGTCAGGCCGACGAACCAGTCAGTTTCGACCAGCTCGACCTCGTAGGGTACCGGGCGGGGCAGGCCGGTGACGTTCTTCACGCCCCGGCTCAGCCATTCCTCGTACTTGATGACCGCGATGATGATCTCGGAGATCCCCAGCGTGGCGATGGCCAGATAGTCGGCGCGCAGGCCCAGGGCGATCTTGCCGATGAACCAGGCCGCCCCGGCGGCGACCAGGCCGCCCAGCGGCCAGGACAGGACAATCGGCAGGCCGAGGCCGCCGAGATAGCCGGTGTGGGCCGGGTTGACCGCCTCGATGGCATCCGTCGCCGACCCGAAGAAGCGGGAAATGAGGAAGTAGCCGGCGAACAGCAGGATGACGGTGACGATCAGCTTCAGCGGCCGGGGTACGAAGCGGCGGGCGACGGCGATGGCAACCGCCGTCGCCAGCAGGCAGAGGGCCGACCAGGCGATACCGGCGCCGCCGGCCGCCCAGGCCTCGGCCACGGGCGGCATGGAGACCAGCACCGCGGTCAGTCCGCCCAGCGCCGTGAAGCCCATGATGCCGACATTGAACAGGCCGGCGTAGCCCCACTGCATGTTGACCCCGAGCGCCATGATGGCGGAGATCAGGCAGAGGTTGATGATGCCGAAGGCGACGTTCCAGCTCTGGAAGAAGCCGACGAACACCAGGACCAGGATCATCGCCGTGTAGTAGAGGGCCACTTTCCGAGTCATATGACCTTGCCCCGGATGATGCCGGTCGGCCGGATCATCAGCACGGCGACCAGGATGATGAACGACACGGCGAACTTGTAGTCGGTGGACAAGAGCTGCACCAGACCGTCCGGCGCCTGGTCCGCGGGAACCAGGTAGGTCAGGAATTTCTTGAACGCGTAGGTCACCATGACCTCGGAATAGGCGATGATGAAGCCGCCCAGGATGGCGCCGACCGGCTGACCGATGCCGCCGACGATGGTGGCGGCGAAGATGGGCAGCAGCATCTGCAGGAAGATGAAGGGCTTGTAGGTCTTATCCAGGCCGTAGAGGGTGCCGGCGATGGCGGCCAGCGTGGCCGCGATGACCCAGGCGATGACCACCACGCGTTCCGGGTTGATGCCCGACAGCAGCGCCAGGTCCTCGTCGTCGGAATAGGCGCGCATGGCCTTGCCCGCGCGGGTCCTCTGCAGGAACCAGAACAGCGCCGCCACCACGACGACGGCGATGACCAGGGTGATGACCTGGGTCTGCTTGAGGGCGATGCCTTCGTCCAGCCCCGTCACTTCGCGGAAGTCGCGCACCGTGAAGATGAAGCGGGCGCCGTCGGCGAAGCTCTGGTCGTCGGGTCCGATGATGATGCGGATCAGACCCGCAATGACGAACATGACGCCGACCGAAACGATGGCGAAGACGATCGGGTTGGCTTTCTTGTGGCGGTAGAAACGGAACACGAAGCGGTCGGCGGCGAGCGCCAGAGCCACCGCGCCGAGGATGCCCATCGGCAGCGCCAGCAGCGCCGTGGGAAACGGCGCGATGCTGACGCCCAGGCCCTGCAGGAACCAGGTGCCGAGAATCGCCGACATGGCGCCGAAAGACATGATCTCGCCGTGGGCGAAGTTGGCGAACCGCAGGATGCCGAATATCAGGGTGACGCCGAGCGCGCCGAGCGCCAGCTGGGCCCCGTAGGCGGTCGCCGGCACCGCGACGAAGTTGGCGAACAGGGCCAGGGCATTCCAGATGTCCATTCAACCCCCCAGGAAGGAACGGCGGACTTCCTCGTTGGCCAGCAGGGCCTCGCCGGTGTCGGTGAAACGGTTACGGCCCTGGACCAAAACGAAGCCGTGGTTGGCGATCTCCAGGGCCTGGCGGGCGTTCTGCTCGACCATCAGGATGGCGATGCCGGTCTTGGCGATTTCGATAATGCGGTCGAACAACTCGTCCATGACGATGGGGGAGACGCCGGCGGTCGGCTCGTCGAGCATCAGCAGCTTCGGCTTGGTCATCAGCGCCCGGCCGACGGCGACCTGCTGGCGCTGGCCGCCCGACAGCTCGCCGGCCGGCTGGCGCCGCTTTTCCTCCAGCACGGGAAACAGGTCGTAGACCAGCCGCAAGCTGTCCGAGATGTCGTCCTCGCGGATGTAGGCGCCCATCTCGAGGTTTTCCTCGACGCTCAGAGAGACGAAGACGTTGCGGTTCTGCGGCACGAAGCCCATGCCCATAGGGACGCGGTCCTGGGGCGCCATGCGGGTGATGTCCCGGCCGTCCAGCTCGACCTTGCCCTTGCGCAGGTTGAGCATGCCGAAAATGGCTTTCATGGCGGTCGACTTGCCGGCGCCGTTGGGGCCGACGATGACGGCGATCTCGCCCTTTTCCACCGAGATGTCGCAGTCTTCGATGATATCGACGCCGCCGTAGCCGCCGGTCATGCCGGATGCCGTCAGAAACTTCATCCCGCCTGGATCCGTTCGTGTTTTCGGCCGGTGCCGAGATAGGCCTCGATGACGTCGTGGTCGTTCTTGACCTCCTCGATGGTGCCCTGCATCAGCAGCTTGCCTTCGGCCATGACGATGACCGGGTCGCACAGTCTGGCGATGAAATCCATGTCGTGCTCGATCATGCAGAAGGTGTAGCCGCGCTCCTCGTTGAGGCGCTGGATCGAGGTGGCGATGGTATTGAGCAGAGTCCGGTTCACGCCGGCGCCGACCTCGTCGAGCAGCACGATCTTGGCATCGACCATCATGGTGCGGCCCAGTTCCAGGAGCTTCTTCTGGCCGCCAGAAAGGTTTCCGGCCAGTTCGTTCTCCAGGTGGGAAATCTGCAGGAAGTCGGTGACTTCACGCGCCCGCTCCAGCAGCTGCGCTTCATTCTCGCGCACGCGCTTGTAATTGAACCAGGCGTGGCGCAATTGCTCGCCGGCCTGTTCGCCCGGGACGACCATCAGGTTCTCCAGCACGGTCAGGGTGGAGAACTCATGCGCGATCTGAAAGGTGCGCAGCAGCCCCTTGTGAAAAAGCTGGTGGGGCTCGAGCGCCGTCACGTCCTCGCCGTCGAGATAGATGCTTCCCGACGTCGGCGGAAAGACGCCGGCGATGATGTTGAAAAGCGTGGTCTTGCCCGCGCCGTTGGGGCCGATCAGGCCGGTGATGGCGCCCTTGGCGATGTTCAGGGAAACGCCATCGACGGCATGGATGCCGCCAAAGTATTTGCTGACGTTCTCGACAGAGATCATGAAAGCACTTCGGAACGAAGGAAGCGGCCAGGCCGAAACCTGGCCGCTTCGTTCCCCTGTTAGGTCACCCTCGGCTCAGTGATACTGAACCGTTTCCCAGTTGCCGCTCTTGATCTCGGTCTCGCGGAAGCTGCCGGCCGACTCGCCCGGGCCGATCAGTTCCACGGCGGATCCGCCGACATAGTCTATGTCGCCGCCGTTCGCCAGGATCTCCAGGGCCTTGGCCAGCTCGCCCGGATAGATCTTCTCGCCGGGGGCGTTGGCGACCTTCATGATCTGGTCTTTGTACTTGGCGCTGTCGGTCGTGCCGGCCGCCTGCATGGCCAGCAGCAGGATGGCCGCGGCGTCATAGCACTCGGGGACGTAGGGGTCGTCGCCCTTGAAGCCCTTGCCCGACGCCAGCTCGGCCAGCATGCTCGCGCCCGGGCTGTCGGTGCCGGGGTTGGTGCCGATCGACCCGTCCAGGGCGTCGCCGAAGTTGCCGGTCAGGGAATCGCCGACCATGCCGTCCGGCAGGATGAACTTGTCGAAGGCGCCGGTGTCCAGGGAGGCCTGGATCATGCCCTTGCCGCCCTGGTCAAGATAGCCCGCCACGATCAGCACGTCGCCGCCGGCCGCGGCCAGCGTCGCCACTTCGGCCGAGTAGTCGGCCTTGCCGTCCTCATGCGCGGCAACGGCGGTGATCTTGCCGCCCATGCTCTCGTAGGACGACTGGATCGAATCGGCCAGGCCCTTGCCGTAGTCGTTGTTGGTGTAGGTCAGGGCCGCCGACTTGATGCCGCGGCTGCTGAGGATCTCGGCCAGGATCTGTCCCTGCCGGGCGTCCGACGGGGCGGTGCGGAAGAAGTAGCCGTCATCCTCGATGGTCGACAGTGCCGGCGAGGTCGCCGACGGCGAGATCATGACGATGCCGTTGGGACGGACGACGTTGTTGAGCACCGCCGTGGTGGCGCCGGAGCAGGTGGCACCGACGATGCCGACAACGCCTTCCGAGGTGACCAGGCGCTCGGCCGCCGCCGTCGCGGCGGCGGCGTCGATGCAGGTGCTGTCGCCGCGGACTGACACCACCTTGCGGCCGCCCAGGAACAGGCCGCTGTCGGAAACTTCCTGGATGGCCATTTCGCCGCCCAGGGCCATGGGCTTCACCAGGGACTCCGTCGGGCCGGTGAAGCCCTGCAGCATCCCGACCTTGACGTCCTGGGCCATGGCCGGCGCGCCGGCCAGGATCGCGGCAACCGCTGCCGCGGCGAATTTCAGTGTGGTCGCTTGTTTCATTGTGAAACCTCCCGAGTATTCGTTGTACTTCCACTCAGTATAAAATGACGTGGCAAGCCCCGTATATCAAACATATCCATGCCAACTCTGCCATGCGGCTTGAGAAACGACCATAGCGGCGCTTGAGGGGGCGGACCGTCCTGCAGGCCGCCGCGAAACGCGGCGTGAGCCTGACGGAAGGCCACGGGATATGCCGGAGGAGGGTGGGAGCAGAACGAAGGCGCGCGTGGGGAATCGATGCCACCCGGCGGCGCCGTCCCGGTGCCTCGCCACAGTCCTGCCAGTTAACCTGCAAGTACGCGGCAGCGGTCTATGGCAAGGGCCCGGGCCTTCGGACAAGGGAGTCCCTAGATGAACTGGACCTTGAGGATTTCGTAGGCCTTGGAGCCGGCCGGGGTCATCACCTCGACGGAATCGCCGACCTCCTTGCCGATCAGGGCGCGAGCCAGGGGCGCGGTGATCGACAGGCGGCCTTCCTTCACGTCGGCCTCCATCTCGCCGACCAGCTGGTAGGCGGTCTTGGCGTCGGTGTCCTCGTCGACCAGGGTCACGGTGGCGCCGAACTTGATCGCGCCCGACAGGCGCTTGGGGTCGAT
>DAIQBR010000057.1:0-1614 GCA_036781105.1 Kiloniellaceae bacterium | reverse complement strand
CCCTCGATGAAGGACTGGCGCTCGCGCGCGGCATGATACTCGGCGTTTTCCGAGAGGTCGCCGTGCTCGCGCGCTTCCGCGATGGCACGGATCACTTCCGGCCGCGCCGTCGACTTCAGGTAACGCAGTTCTTCTTCCAGGCGGGCGAAGCCGCCCGCCGTCATGGGTACCTTATCGCTCATGGGAGCCAGCCTAATACGTCTTAACCGACCAAGACAGCAAGTCTGCCCAATTCCGGGCAGCATGAAAAGCCAATGCCGCTACGAAGACCCCCCTGCGCTCAGGCCCGGGGGTCAGTACGATCCACTAAAGTAAGACTGCAGGGGGGCGACTGCAAGATCGTCCGAATTGAGCGCCTCGATGGCCTTCACCGCGGCGCGGGCCCCGGCCACGGTAGTGCTGTAAGGGATCGAATTGGTTAACGCGGTGCGCCGCAGTTCGAAGGAATCGGCGATGGCCTTGGCATCTTCGGTCGTATTGAAGACCAGCTGTACTTCCCCTGATTTCATCGCGTCGACGATGTGGGGCCGGCCCTCGCGGACTTTCTTGATGGTTTCCACGGCGAGGCCCTGCTCGGCCAGGTAGCGGGCCGTGCCGCTGGTCGCCAGGATGCGGAAGCCCAGGGCGGCGATGGCCCGGGCCACCGGTTCCATGGTCTTCTTGTCGTCGTCCTTCACCGAGATGAAGACCGTCCCGCTCTGCGGCAGGGTGACCCCGGCGCCCAGCTGGGCCTTCAGGAAGGCGCGGGCGAAGTCGCGGTCCAGGCCCATGACCTCGCCGGTCGAGCGCATCTCCGGGCCCAGCATGACGTCGACGCCCGGAAAGCGCGCGAAGGGGAAGACGGCCTCTTTCACCGCAACGTGCTTTCCCGGCGCGCGCGTCAGCTTGAAGTCGGCCAGCTTCTCGCCGGCCATGACGCGTGCAGCGATCTTGGCGATCGGCAGGCCGGTCGCCTTGGCGACGAAGGGCACGGTGCGGCTGGCGCGCGGGTTGACCTCCAGGATGTAGATCTCCTCGCCGCGCACGGCGAACTGCACGTTCATCAGGCCGACGACGCTGAGGCCGCGGGCCAGCCGCTCGGTCTGGCGGCCGATCTCCTCGACGATGGCCGGGGCGAGGCTGTAGGGCGGCAGCGAGCAGGCGGAATCGCCGGAGTGGATGCCGGCTTCCTCGATGTGCTCCATGACCCCGGCAATGAAGACGTCGGTGCCGTCGGCCACGGCATCGACATCGACCTCCACCGCTTCGCGCAGATAGCTGTCGATCAGCACCGGGTTCTTGCCGGAGACCTTCACCGCCGTGGCGATGTAGCGCTCCAGGCGCTCGGGATTGTGCACGATCTCCATGGCCCGCCCGCCCAGCACGTAGGAAGGGCGGATCAGCACCGGGTAGCCGATCTTCTCGGCCACGGCCAGGGCCTCCTCCTTGGAGGTCGCGGTGCCGTTGGGCGGCTGCTTCAGGCCGAGGTCGGCGAGCAGCTTCTGAAAGCGCTTGCGGTCCTCGGCAAGGTCGATGGCGTCGGGGGCGGTGCCGAGGATCGGGATGCCGGCGCGCTCCAGGTCGTTTGCAAGCTTCAGCGGCGTCTGGCCGCCGAACTGCACGATGACGCCCTTC
>DAIQBR010000056.1:3293-13104 GCA_036781105.1 Kiloniellaceae bacterium | reverse complement strand
CCAGGTGCGATGCTCCTGCGGGCGATGCAGGATGGTGTGGCCGTGGAAGCCGATGATCCGTACGGCGGCGGCCGGGACTGCGGCCTCGGCCAGCAGGCGGCGCACCGCTTCGGCGTGGCGCAGGGTGAGCGCGCGCTCGACCGCCTCGACCGGCCCCTTGCCGCCCAGGACTCCGCGAAGCTGGCGGCGCATCTCGGCATCGTAGGGCTGGCTGAGGAAGGCGCCGGCGGTCACTGCGGTACCGCCGTCGCTGCGGATCAGCGCCGCGTCGATGCCGTCCATGGAGGTGCCGCTCATCAGGCCGATGGCCCAGGCCCCGGCGGTGTCGCCCGCCCCCTGCGGCTGTCCTTGCGTCGTCGCTGCCAAAGCCATGCGATCCGTCCTCGTATCGATCCGCGCCTGCCGTGGGGGCGCCGGCCCATTTTCTAGCCGGCGAAGATTACCATCCCGTCAAACAGGGTTAACAGCGGGACCGGCCGGAAAGGCGGAGGTCCCGCGAAATTGTTCTCGCCCAAAATTGTTCTCTGGGAGGGATTGTGTTAAATGCCAGCGCCCGCCGCAAGCGGCGGCCTTCAGCCAGCAGGACAACCTCAGACCCCGGTCAAGCAATGACAGCGCCCCGTTCCGACTTCCTGCGCATCCTCAAGGATCGCGGATTCATCCACCAGTGCACCGATCTCGACGCGCTCGACGCGCGCGCGCTGGAGGGACGCGTCACCGCCTATATCGGCTTCGACGCCACGGCGGATTCCCTGCACATCGGCCACCTGGTGCAGATCATGATGCTGCGCTGGCTGCAGAAGACCGGCCACCGTCCGATCGCCCTGATGGGCGGCGGCACCACCAAGGTGGGCGATCCCTCCGGCCGCGACGAGACGCGCAAGCTGCTGACCGACGAGGTCATCGGCGAGAACATCGCCCGGATCCGCAAGACCTTCGACAACCTGCTGCGCTTCGACGACAGCGATGCCAGCGCGGTGATGGCGAACAACGCCGACTGGCTGGACGGGTTGCAATACATCAGCTTCCTGCGCGATGTCGGGCGCCACTTCACCATCAACCGCATGCTCACCTTCGACAGCGTGAAGCTCCGCCTCGACCGCGAGCAGCCGCTGACCTTCCTGGAGTTCAATTACATGATCCTCCAGGCCTATGACTTCCTGGAGCTCAGCCGGCGCTACGACTGCTGCCTGCAGATGGGCGGTTCCGACCAGTGGGGCAACATCGTCAACGGCGTGGAGCTGGCGCGGCGCATCGATCAGCGTCCGCTCTACGGCCTGACCACGCCGCTGATCACCACGGCCTCCGGCGCCAAGATGGGCAAGACCGCCGCCGGTGCCGTGTGGCTCGGCGAGCACCGCCTCAGCCATTACGACTACTGGCAGTTCTGGCGCAATACCGAGGACGGCGATGTCGGCCGCTTCCTGCGCCTCTTCACCGACCTGGAAGAAGCCGAGATCGCGAAACTGGAAGCCCTCGGCGGGGCCGAGATCAACGAGGCGAAGAAGATTCTCGCCTTCGAGGCCACCAGGCTGTGCCGCGGTGAAGCGGCGGCGGCACAGGCCGCCGAGACCGCGCGGCAGACCTTCGAGGAAGGGATCAGCGCCGAGGGCCTGCCCTCCATCGAGGTCAGCGCGGGCGAACTGGGCGACGGCCTGCCGGCCTTCGAACTGCTGCGCCGCGCCGGGCTGGCGAAGAGCAACGGCGAGGCCCGGCGCCTCATCAAGGGCGGCGGCGCACGGCTGAACGACGTGGCCATTGCCGACGAGATGCAGACTGTCGGCCCCGATGCCTTCGGCCCCGAAGGCAGCCTGAAGCTCTCCGCCGGCAAGAAGCGTCACGCGCTGGTGAAGCTGGCGGGGTAGGGAAGCGCCCTCTCCCCTCGTGGGAGAGGGTTGCGCAGTCTTAGCGAGCGTGAGCGAGCTTAGACGAAGCTGGGTGAGGGGGATGCGGCTGCGCCGATATTCTCGATCACATTTCAAAGCGAACGGCGCCGCCCCCTCACCCTCCCGCTGACGCGGGTCCCTCCCTCTCCCGCGAGGGGAGAGGGTAGTTCAGGCTACTTGTCGATGCGTTCCTTGCGTTCCGGCAGCGCGCTGGGCTCTTCATCTCCGGGCTGGCCGGCGGTGAAGATGTTGCGCAGGAAGCCCGGTGTCAGGGCCGAAAGCGGATTGACCGAGACCTGCGGGTCATCGACCTCGCCCTTCACCTTGTAGACGACGGCGATAAGGCCTTCGCCCTCCCCGCCGGTCAGCAGCGTACCGAGCAGCGGAATCTTGCTGAGGAAATTGTTGATCGAATAGGCCGGCACGACGACGCCGGTCAGGTCGATGGCATCCTGGTCGAAATCGATACTGCCATTCGCGGTGAGGCCGAGCGCGGCCCCATAGATGCGCATCAGTTCCGTGGTGGCAACGCCGTCGTCGAGAACGAAGTCACCGTCCATGCCCTGGAAGCCGATGCCCTCGCCGCTCAGCAGGTCGCGCACGCCGGTGAAGGAGGCGACGGTCAGCAGCTTGGCCAGCGCCGGAGCCTTCACCATGACGAAGTCGCGCGCCTGCACGGTGGCGCGGATCGGGTGCGTCGGACTCGGGCCGTCGCTGCTGCCGGTCACCTGGATGCGCCCGCCGACGACGGTGTCGGTGATGTTGGTGGCGCGCAACAGTGCGCCCAGATCGTCGCTCTGGGCCAGCAGGCGCTGGCCGCCGCCGGCTGAGTCCGGCGCAAAAGAAAACTGCAGGTAACGCCGGTCGAGCTGCGCGGTGGCGGCCTGCCCGGCGCCGCTGTCGGCCGCTGCCTGCAATAGCTTTCCGGAATCCGACGCCTCGCGTGGCGACCAGTACTGCCGTGGGATGCCGCCCGAGAGGCGAATGGTCTCCCAGCCGGCCCGCGTCCGCCTCAGCTCCAGGTTCACCTGCTCCAGACGCCGTTCCTCGGCAAAGTAGAGGGTGCGCAGGTCGGGCGCCAGGACCCTCAAGGGCTGGAAACTGCGCGGCTTGTCGCTCTCGGCCCGCGGGGCCTCTTCGGCCTCGTCGTCCGCGAGGAAAGGTTCGGCGTCGAGGATGCCGTGACCGATCACCACATCGATGCCGTCGTCGCCCAGCTTGACGGTGACGTTCTCCAGATGGCTGCGCCCGAAGGCAACCCGTTCCAGGTCGATGCTGCCCAGGCCCTGGCGGCTGCCACCGGGCGTCGCCTTGCCGCGCGCCACCAGATCACCCGCCTGCAGCACGATGTCGCGGAAGGCCAGCGGGCCGGAGCCATCCAGGTCGATGACCATGCTCAGGCTGCCTTCGGTGCCGGCCTCCTTGCGCCAGTGGATCTCCGGCAGCGAGATCGTCGCCTCCTGCAGGTCGGCGGAAGCCTGCAGCGTCGCCAGGCCGTTGGGGCGCTGAACCATGGAAACCGAGGCCTTCAAGGGGCCCTGCACCACATCGCCGACGTCGAGACCGAAACGTGCGCGTTCGGCATCGTCGATGCGCGGTATCTCCGCCTCCACGATCGAGCGCACCTGCGGCGCCTCCGCGAAGCTTTCCTGCCAGCTCATCGTCAGCGGCACGCCGCCGAACGTCAGCGGGCCGGAAAGCTGCAGGCTGCTTTCGTCGAGCTGCACGTTAAGCTGCGCGTCGCTCATGTTCTGGCCGAGCAAAACATCCTGCAGTTCGCCATCCTTGACCGAAGCCGTGGTCTGCAAGGTCACATCGTCGAAGTCGAGGTCCTTCTTCAGCGGGAACTGAAAGCCCAATGCGGCATTCACGGTGCCACCGCTGCCGACCGACGATATGCCCAGGGCCGACAGCAAATCGAGCCGTGGATGTCAGAGCCTCACGCACCGGGCCGACGGCCGTGGTAGCGATATTCATCCGCTCGTGGGTGTTGCCGTTGGAATCAAAAGTGGAAAAGCCGGTGATGTCCACCTGGGACTCGCCGATCACGAAGCCGTTCATGCGTCCCGAGGTGACGTCGAAGTGAAGAGCATCGAGATCGAAGTTGGCGGTGCCGGCGAGCGCGCGCACCGGATCGAGGGGCCGGAGGTAGTACACCTCGAGATCGCGATACTGCAAAGTGCCGCTGAGGCCTGTCACCTCGGCCGCCTTGAAGTCACCCTCGGACACCATCACGTCGAGCGCCGCGGTCGCCCGGTCGACGACGCCGGCCGTCACGTTCTCCACCACCCAGGGCCGCGCCCCGGGAGCCACCGACTTCGGCCAGTAGGTCTCGAGATCGGCCACCGGCACGTTCTCCAGCGCCGCGTCGGCGTCGATCACCCAGTCGCGGGTCAGGCGGTCGTGGTCAAAGACGCCGGCAATGCTGAACACCGGGCCGGGTTCTTCGGCGGTGCCGAGGCTGACGCGTGCCTCATCCAGGTCGAAGCGGCTTTCGGTGCTGTCGTAGCGCCCGCGCATGGTGAGGTCGCGCACCGGGACCGGTTTCATATCGAGGCCGGGGATCGCCAGGGTGCCGGCGAAGCCCTCGAGCTCGAAGCCGGTGTGGCCGATTTCGCCTTCGAGCGACAGCGAGGTGAAGACCGAGCCGCTGATCCGCGAGGTCACCCCGCCGACCGGCGCCAGTTCGGGAAACGCGGTGGCGAGGTTCGCGAGGCTGATATCCGAGAAGCTGGCCGCCAGGTCGACAATGCCGTCGCTTTTGTCGAACAGGAAGGCGATGTCGAGGGTCGCCGGATCACCGCGCCGCACGAAACCCAGGCTGACATCGCCGGCCAGGCCGGCCACATCGCGGCGCAGGGAAATCTCGGCGGCCGGTGCCGCCCAGGAGAGGCCGAGCAGATCGTCGCGCATGAAGATCTGGCCGTCGCGGATGCGCAGCTCGTTCAGATAGGACAAGGCGTTGCCCGGCGAGCGTTCGCCCAGCATCTCGCGCACCATGCGGCCGACGACCACGTCCTCGCCGCTGCTGCCGGTCTGGGCGCCCCCCTGGCTTTGGGCCGGCATGCCGGTGTCATCCCCCGGCGCGGGCGCTTCCGGCGTCGCGACGTTGCCGCCGAAGCCGATACGGCCGTCCTGCGCCCGGTGCAGGCGAATCCGCGGCGCGATGATCTCGATCTCGTCGAGCGCCAGGGTGCCCTGCAGCACGGCGCTGGTGCTGAGGCCGAAGGCCACCTCCGGCAGCGAGGCGATCAGGCGTCCCTCGGGATCGCGCACGGTGATCCCCGAGGCATGCAGGACGAGGCCCCGGCTGCCCTCCTCCCAGACCAGGAAGGTGCCGCCGATGCCGACCGTGTTGGCGCTGGACTGGTTAATTGCCGCCTGGAAGTAGGGGGTCAGGAAGTCGGTGCGCACCGGCCCCTCGGAAAGCCGCCAGGCCGCCACCGCCACCACCAGGGCCGCCGCGGCGATCAGCCCGCCGAGAATCTCGACTCCGAGGCGGACCATCCGGCTGCCGCGCGAGCGCCGACGCCCCTGCCGTTCCGGCGCTTTTGGCCGGTTCGGCGCGGAATCGTCTGCCTGCGCTTGACCGGAGACGGCGCCTTCAGCAGTCTGATCCTGAAGCGAGCGGCGTGAAATGATAAAACTCCCTTATTTGCCAGAGGCTTCGGCTCTGCCCGGTGCGTTCGACCCCTCCCAGGCCGAGCCTTGGCTGGAGCGCTGGAGCGCGGCCGCGGAGACAGCCTCCGATCCGGCGCTGGGCAAACTTGCTCGCTTTTTGGCGCAAGATCCCGCGGGACAGCGGCTGGTACAGGCGATTTTCGCCAATTCGCCCTTCCTGAGCCACTGTTTGATTGCCGATATCGGACTTCTGCCTGATGTTTTAAAGCAGGGACCGCAGGCAGTACTTAAAAAAACTCTCGAAGACCTCGAAAACACCGTCTCCGGCCTTACGGTTCAACAGGATTTGATGAAAGGCCTGCGCGAGGCGCGCCGGCGCGCCGCCTTCTGCATCGCCTTCGCCGACATCTGCGGCCTGTGGGACGTGTTCGAGGTCACCGCGGCGCTGTCCGACTTCGCCGACACCGCGGTCGACGCCGCCCTGGCCGCCACGCTGCGCCAGGCCGCCGCCCGGGGCGACCTGGCGCTGGCGGACGAAACGCGGCCGACCGAGGGCTGCGGCATCGCCATCCTCGGCATGGGCAAGCTCGGCGCCCACGAGCTGAACTATTCCTCCGACATCGACCTCATTGTCATCTTCGATCCGGAGCGGGCCGACTATCGCCATTCCCGCGGCATCCAGCAGGGCCTGACACGCCTGACCCGCGACCTCATGCGCTGCCTCGACGACCGGACCGCCGATGGGTATGTCTTCCGCACCGACCTGCGGCTGCGCCCCGACCCCGGCGCCATGCCGCTGGCCATCAGCCTCAATACCGCCCTCACCTACTACGAGAGCCTGGGCCAGAACTGGGAGCGCGCCGCGATGATCAAGGCGCGGCCCATCGCCGGCGACCTGGAGCTCGGCGCGGCCTTCCTGCAGGAGCTGAGGCCCTTCGTCTGGCGCAAGCATCTCGACTTCTGGGCGATCCAGGACGTGCATTCCATCAAGCGCCAGATCAACGCCCACAAGGGCGGCTCGGTGATCGCCGTCAACGGTCACAATATCAAGCTGGGGCGCGGCGGCATTCGCGAGATCGAGTTCTTCGCCCAGACCCAGCAGCTCATCTGGGGCGGGCGCGAGCCCAACCTGCGGGCCTCGCGCACCGCCGAGGCGCTGGCCGCGCTGGCGGAAGGCGGCCACATCGAGCCCCGCGTCGCCGAAGAACTGACCGAGGCCTACGGTTTTCTGCGCCGCCTCGAACACCGCATCCAGATGATCGAGGACCAGCAGACCCACAAGCTGCCCGATGACGACGAAGACGTCGACGCGCTTGCCGTGTTCCTCGGCTACGACGACCCCGCCGCCTTCCGCGACGACCTGCTGGCCCGCCTGCGCTGCGTCGAGGACCACTACGCCCACCTTTTCGAGGAATCGCCCAGTCTCTCCGGGCCGGGCAACCTGGTGTTCACCGGCGGCGAGCCCGATCCGGAGACCGTCGCGACGCTGAACGGCCTGGGCTACCGCGACGGCGAGCGCGTGTGGAGCCTGGTGAGCTGCTGGCATCACGGGCGCTACCGCGCGCTGCGCTCCACGCGCAGCCGCGAGCTGCTGACCGAACTGGTGCCGCTGCTGCTGCAGACCTGCGGCAAGACCCAGGATCCGGACCGCGCGCTGATCAAGTTCGACGGCTTCATCGCCGGACTGCCCGCCGGTGTCCAGTTGCTCTCCATGCTGTACAACAATCCCAACCTGCTGGAGCTGATGGCGGAGATCATGGGCAGCGCGCCGCAGCTTGCCGACCGCCTGGCGCGCAATCCCAGCCTGCTGGAAGCGGTGCTCGCGCCCGACTTCTTCGATCCCATTCCGCCCGCCGAAGTACTGGAAGAGGAACTGAAGACCGCGCTGACCGACGCGGAGAACCTGGAAGACGTGCTCGACATGACGCGGCGCTGGGCCAACGACCGCCGTTTCCAGGTCGGCGTCCACATCCTGCGCCACAAGAGCGATGTCGATGCCAGCGGCGTGGCCCTGAGCGACATCGCAGAGGTCGCGCTGCGCGGGCTCTACGGCCCCGTGGTGGAAGACCTCGCGCGCAGCCACGGACACCTCGCGGGCGCCGGCCTCGCCGTCGTCGCGCTCGGCAAGCTGGGCAGCCGCGAGATGACGGTCTCCTCGGACCTCGACCTCGTGTTCCTCTACGACCTGCCGCCCGAAGAGGAAAGGGACGGCGCTGTCTCCGACGGCGCCAAGCCGCTGGAGCCGCAGCGCTACTACGCGCGCCTGGCACAGCGCCTGATCAACGCGCTCTCGGCGCAGACCGCCGAGGGCACGCTCTACGAGATCGACATGCGCCTGCGCCCCTCGGGCAACGCCGGGCCCATCGCCACGACGCTGCCCGCCTTCCGGCGCTACTACCGCGAGGATGCCTGGACCTGGGAGCATCTCGCCATCACGCGGGCCCGCGTGGTAGGCGGACCGCCGGAGATCCGCGCCCAGGCGGAGGCCGAGCTGTTCGAGATCCGTACCGCCCAACGCGATCCCGACAAGCTGCTGGCCGAGGTGGCCCACATGCGCCGGCGCATCGCCAAGGAGCATCCGGCCGACACCATCTGGAGCGTGAAGTACGCCGACGGCGGCCTCATCGATCTCGACTTCCTGGCCCAGTACCTGCAGCTGCGCCACGCCGCCGACAAACCGGAGGTGCTGGCGATCTCCACCCAGCAGGCCTTCGCCAATCTCGCCGCCGCCGGCATCCTGGAGGCGAAGCGCGCCGCGGATCTCAGCGACGCGACACGCTTCCTGCGCCAGGTGCAGGAGGCGCTGCGCCTCACCGTCGGCCCCGCCTTCGATGCCGACACGCTGTCGCCCAGCCTGCAGGCGGCGCTGGCCGCCAGCGTCGGCCTGGACGATTTCGCCCGCCTGCGCGCCCGCCTCGAGGAGACCCTCGCCTGGGCGCATGGCATCTACGTGGAGATGGTCGACGCGCCGGCACCGGCCGGCGACAGCCTGCCCGCCAAGGGCATCCTGCCCTTCGCCAAAGGCGCTTGACCTTCCGCGCCGCCGCCCTACACCGGGGCATCCGAAAAACAACGGAGAGGGAACGACAGCGATGGTTCAACTCGGCAAGAAGGCGCCCGATTTCAAGCTGCCGACCGACGGCGGCGGCACGGTGGCGCTGAAGGACCTGAAGGGGCAGAAGGTGGTGCTCTACTTCTACCCGAAGGACGACACGCCGGGCTGCACCAAGGAGGCCTGCGGCTTCCGCGACGCCCTGCCGGACTTCTCGAAAGCCGATGCCGTCATCATCGGCGTCTCCAAGGACAGCGTGGCGCGGCACGACAAGTTCAAGGCCAAGTACGACCTGCCCTTCACCCTGGCCGCCGACGAGGACGGCAAGGTCTGCGAGGCCTACGGCACCTGGATCGAGAAATCGCTGTACGGGCGCAAGTACATGGGCATCGACCGCGCCACCTTCCTGATCGACGAGAAGGGCGTGTTGCGCGGCGAATGGCGCAAGGTGAAGGTGAAGGGCCACGTCGAGGAAGTGCTCGAAGCGGCCAAGGCACTCTAAACGTGGCCACGCTCTGCGAAGCGGCCGTCGCCGTGCTGGAAACCGCCGATCCGGCGGCCAAGGCTGGGGCCGCCCGCGCGCTGGCGGTGGCCTGGCGCAGCGGCGCGATCACCGCCGTCGGCAGTGCGGTGCCGCCGGCCCGACCGGCGCGCCCGGCGCGCCCGGAGCTGAAGCGCCCCGGCGAGGTGCCGCGCCGCCGCATCAACCGCGGCATCGCGGGGCGCAGCGCGCTGCTGCACGCCCTGGCGCACATCGAGCTGAACGCCATCGACCTCGCCGCCGACATCATCGCGCGCTTCAGCGGCGAAGACCTGCCGCGGGACTTCTATGACGACTGGCTGACGGTCGCCGACGAGGAGGGCAAGCACTTCCTGCTGCTGGCCGAGCGCCTCGCCGGTCTGGGCCTCGCCTACGGCGACCTGCCGGCGCATGACGGCTTGTGGCAGGCGGCGGAGGAGACCGCCCACGACCTGCTGGCCCGCCTTGCCGTGGTGCCGCTGGTGCTGGAGGCGCGCGGCCTGGACGTGACGCCGGTGATGATCGAAAAGCTGCGCGCCGCCGAGGATGACGCGAGCGCGGCCGTGCTGGAGGTGATCTATGCGGAGGAGATCGGCCACGTCGCCATCGGCAAGCGCTGGTTCGACCGCCTCTGCGCCCGCCGCGGCGAAGAACCGCAGGCGGCCTGGCAGGCGCTGGTGCGCCGCCACTTCAAGGGCCAGCTGAAGCCGCCCTTCAACGACGCGGCGCGCC
>DAIQBR010000056.1:0-3254 GCA_036781105.1 Kiloniellaceae bacterium | reverse complement strand
CGCGCCGGGAGGCCGGCTTTCCCGCCGACTTCTACGCGACGCTCGCTGTCGACTGACCCGGCGGACCGGCCCCCGGCAGTCCGGCATGGCTCCCCTGCCGCATCGGCGTTTGACCGCCGGCGTTCCAGCGGCTAGTTCCCTGACCCTATGACGGCGGAAGACGACACCGGCGGCGCGGAGGCGCGCGGCGCAAGGCAGGAAGCGCGCTGGCTGGGACTCAGCGAGCGGCAGCTCGCACTGATCCTGCTCTTCGTCGCGCCGGTCCTGTTTTGCTCCAACATGCTGACGGCGCGCCTGGTGCACGACAGCTTTCCGCCGGTGGCGCTGGCCTTCTGGCGCTGGTCGCTGGCGCTCTGCCTGCTCCTGCCCTTCACCGGCGCGGCGCTGTGGCGGCACCGCCGTGCCGCGCTGAAGGAATGGCGCGATCTCCTCATCCTCGGGGCGCTCGGCATGGGGGCCTGCGGCGCCTTCGTCTATATCGGCGCCGACACCACCTCGGCCACCAACATCGGCCTCATCTACTCGGCCTCGCCGATCCTCATCGTCATTCTGGCCCGCGTCTTCTACGACGAGCCGCTGTCGCGGCTGCAGGGGACCGGCGTTGCGCTGTCACTGCTGGGTGTCATCGCCATCATCTGCCGCGGCGAGGTCGGAGTCCTGATGAGCCTCAGCTTTGCGGTGGGTGACTTCTGGATCGTCGGCGCCATGGCCGCCTGGGCGGTGTACTGCATCATGCTGCAGCACCGCGCCACGGCGCTGCCGATGATGGCGCGCTTCGCCGCCATCGTCACCGGCGGCATCCTGGTGCTGCTGCCCTTCACCATTGCGGAAGGAATCGGAATAGCAGGCTTGGGCGGCGAACTGCCGGCGCTGGAGCCGCGCAGTTTCCTCATCGTCGCCTTTCTTGCGGTCGTGCCCTCCTTCGGCGCCTACCAGGTCTACGGCCTGGTGCAGCGCATCCTCGGCGCCGGGCCGACCAGCCTGCTGATGTATCTCTTCCCGCTGTACAACGGCGTGCTGGCCTACCTGCTGCTGGGCGAGCAGTTGCGCAGCTACCACCTGATCGGCGCCGCCCTGGTGCTGCCGGGCATCTTCCTGGCGACGCGTCGGCGGGCCTAGAGGCCCGCTACTCTGCAAAGACATTTCCGGACGATGCGTTGCACGCTCAATCCCGGCGGGTTGGGCGGCGGGCCTTTCGCGCCCGCTGACGCTGCAGGATCGCTGCTTTGAGCGCCTCGAACAGGCCTTGCGGCAGCATGCCGTAGTCGACACGGTTCTTGCCGGGAACGGCGCGCAAATCGAAACCGGGCCAGGTGAAGCGGTTCAGCTCGTCGAAGCGCAGCCACTGCCGTTCGGGCTTGAGGCCGAGCTGCCGGCAAACGGCGGCCGGGACTTCCAGCGAGGCGGAGGGATCGTCGGGCGGCTCGCGGGTGATCGGCGCGACGATCACGCCGATCTCGCCGTTCTCCTGCCGGCGCGCCGCGACGACAATGGCGCAGGGCCGATCCTTGGCCGCCTCTTCGGCGCCGGCCTCGGCTTCGTGGCTCCAAAGGAAGCCGTACCTTATGACGAGGCCCGGCCGCGGCTCGGGCAGCTTCAAGGCGTCTTGTCGTACTCAGCGGCCTCAATATCGGCGACGGCGTCGTCAGGCAGCTCGCCGACCACGAGGTTCTCCTGCGCGCGCCGCTTCAGCCTTCGGTATTCTTCCACCTGCCTGGCGGAGAGAAAGCCGCCGATCACCCGGCCGCGGATGGTGACGTTCACGATCTCACCGGTCGCGGCTTCGTCACGGTAGCGCCCGAAATTACGCGCGAACTCGCTCGCGGTGACGGTCTTTTCATCCAGCATGGCAACCTCTTACGTATTTCACGCATAATACGTAAATTCCGCATAATCGTCAAGCCATCAGGCGACGGCTCACCCCGCCGGGATCAGCGGCAGGGTGAGCACACCGGCGGGCCTGAAAGCCGCTGTCAGCTGGCGCGCCCGAGCACGCGGGAGATCACCGGCAGGCCGCGGCCGCAGGCGCAGGGCGCACCGAACTCAGCCAGGTCACCGAGCTCGTAGCGGATCAGCGGTGTTGCGAAGTTGTGCAGGCTGGTGACCACCACGCGTCCCGCTCTGCCCGGCGCGCAGGCCCGGCCGGCCTCGTCGACGATCTCCAGCAGGACGCTTTCCGACTGCACATGCAGCACCTCCTCCTGCGGGCATTGCATGGCGAGATAGCCGGCCTCCTCGCAGCTGTAAGAGTCCTTCAGCGGCACGTTCCAGGCCTTGCGCACGCTGGCGCGCAGTTCCGGCGGCACCAGCTCGCCGACGGTCAGCACCTGCTTGAGGTTGGGCAGCCTCACGGAGTCCTTCAGGCAGAGCGCCGCCAGCGCCGCGACGTTGGACGGCAGGCTGATGAGATAGTCCGGCTGCTCGCGCCGCAGCCAGTCGATCTGCGCGGGCAGCGGCGAAGCGATGTTCAGCATGACGGCGGGGCCGGTGGGATAGACGGCGCCCGAAGCCGGCCCCCAGGTCTCGCTCTTCAGACCCAGCGGCGCCATGGCGGCCCCCGGCGGCGCCCGCCGGATCGCCGCCAGCTTGCCGCCCAGATCGCGGTCGTGCCAGAGGTGCTCGCGCATCACGCCGGCGCGCCAGAACAGGCCGGTGGCCTCGGTGCCGAACATCTTCAGCGGAGAGCCGTCGCTGCCGGAAGTTTCGATGGCGTGGCGCTTGCCGTGGGATTTCGGCAGCTCGCTGGGGACCATCGCCTCGCCCGCGGCCTGCACCTCGCCGCGGCTGAGGATCGGCAGCCGCGACAGCGTTTCACGGGTTACCGGGGCGGCGGGATCGATACCGGCCGCCGCGAAGCGTCGGCGATAGAACGCCGTGGTCCCGGCGGCATGGGTGAAGAGCAGGTGCAGCTGCCGCGCCTGCTCGGCGAAGAGCGCCTCCGGCGCCAGCCACTGGGTCTGCTCGAACTGGTAGAGCAGCGACATCAGCAGGGACGCCATCCGCCCCGGCACGGCCGGGCTGACGATACCGGGAATCGTCGAACGTGGTATCCGCAAGCTGCTCCCCCCTGCACTTGCCCCCGGGCGCCGGACCGTGGGGGCGCCTAGGCTTCCGCCCCCGACGCGCCGCCGTCCAGCCGCGCGGCCAGCGAGGCCTCGAGAAACTCGTCGATGTCGCCGTCCAGCACGCCCTGGGCGTTGCCCTTCTCCACCGCGGTGCGCATGTCCTTCACCATCTGGTAGGGCTGCAGCACG
>DAIQBR010000055.1:0-13143 GCA_036781105.1 Kiloniellaceae bacterium | reverse complement strand
GAAGCCCTCGCCGCCGACCTGCGCAAGGCGGGCGCGCCGCTCTGCCTGCGCCGCGGCAAGGCCGAGGAGATTCTGCCGGAGCTGGTGAAGCGGACCGATGCCGGCGCGGTGTTCTGGAACCGCTGCTACGAGCCTGCTGCCGTTGCGCGCGACAAGCGCCTGAAAAAGAAGCTGACCGAGGAGGGTGTCGACGTCGCCTCGTTCAACGGCGCGCTGCTGGCCAAGCCCTGGGAACTGACCACCGGCAAGGGGGAGCCCTACAAGGTCTTCACCCCGTTCTGGAAGGCGCTGCGGGCGAGAGGCGATCCGCGCGCGCCGCTCGCCCGCCCCAAGAAGCTGGCCGGATACGACGGCATCGACGGCGACGAACTGGCGGAGTGGAAGCTGCTGCCGACAAAGCCGGACTGGGCCGGCGGCCTGCGCGAGGCCTGGCGGCCGGGCGAGCGGGGCGCGGCGGACGAACTCACCGGCTTTCTCGACGAGACGGCAAAGCACTACAAGACGGACCGCGACCGCCCGGACCGCGCCGGCACCTCGCGGTTGTCGGCGCACCTGCACTGGGGCGAGATCTCGCCGCGCCAGGTCTGGAAGGCGACGCAGCACGCCGTTGCCGGGGGCAAGCTGAGCGACGGCGCCGCCGAGGCCTTCCTGCGCCAGCTCGGCTGGCGTGATTTCTCAAGCAACCTGATCTTTCACTGGCCGGACTTCCCCGACCGGCCGTGGCGCAAAGAGTTCGCCGCCTTCCCCTGGCGCGACGACGACGACGCCTTCACCGCCTGGTGCCAGGGGCGCAGCGGCTATCCCATCGTCGATGCCGGCCTGCGCCAGCTGTGGCGGACCGGCTGGATGCACAACCGGGTGCGCATGATCGCCGCCTCCTTCCTCATCAAGGACCTGCTGATCCCCTGGCAGCGCGGCGAGGCCTGGTTCTGGGATACGCTTGTTGACGCCGATCTGGCCAACAACGCGGCGGGCTGGCAGTGGGTCGCCGGCTGCGGGGCCGACGCGGCGCCCTACTTCCGCATCTTCAATCCGGTGACCCAGGGCGAGAAGTTCGATCCCAAGGGCGCCTACATCCGGCAGTGGGTCCCGGAGCTTTCCGCCCTGCCCGACGAGGTGATCCATCGCCCCTGGGAAGCGTCGGAAGACGTTCTTGAAAAGGCGAAGGTGGTCCTGGGCGAGACCTACCCGGCCCCTCTCGTCGACCACAAGGCCGCGCGCGCCCGCGCCCTGGCGGCCTATGACGAGGTGAAGAAGGGGGCGTGACGGGCGTCGACGGATAGACGCCTCGTCCTTCGAGACGCCCCTGTGGGGCTCCTCAGGATGAGGCTTGAGTTTTACCAAGGTCGTGATCGTCAGGAGGCGCGCGACCGCCGTCTCGAAGGACCCCAAGTACTATCTGGGACCGTGGCGCTACAGGCGGGGGCCGGGGATGTCGATGGCGTAGGACTTCAGTTGGTCGGTGATGAAGTCGTAGGCCTCGTCGACCGAGTCCGTGCGGAAGAACAGCTCGAGGTCCTCGGCATTGATGGTGCCGTAGCGCTCGAGGGCCTCCAGATTGATGACCTCCGACCAGTACTTGCTGCCGAACAGCACGACAGGCATGTGCTTGCGGATCTTGCCGGTCTGCACCAGCGTCAGCAGCTCGAAAAACTCGTCGAGAGTGCCGAAGCCGCCGGGCATCACCACGACCGCCTTGGCCAGGTAGGCAAACCAGAACTTCCGCATGAAGAAGTAGTGGAACTCGAAGTTCAGTTCGCGGCTGATGTAGGGGTTGTCGATCTGCTCCATGGGCAGAGAGATGTTCAGCCCGATGTTCACGCCGCGCGCCTCGGAGGCGCCGCGGTTGGCCGCTTCCATGATGCCGGGCCCACCGCCGGAGCAGACCACGAAACGGCGGTCGTCCTCCTGCAGGCCCTTGGACCACTCGGTCAGCCGGCGTGCCAGTTCGCGCGTCGCCTCGTAGTAGCGCGACATATCGAGATTGCGCTGCGCCACTTTCAGATCGCCGCCTTCGGCGCGCGCCGCCTCCAGGCGCTTCTCCGCCTCATCGCGCGGCAGGATGCGCGCCGACCCGAAGAAGATGATGGTGTCGTCGATCTTGTAGTGCTTGAAGCGCGCGTTCGGCTCGACGTACTCGGAGAGGATGCGCAGGGAGCGCGCCGAAGAGCTCTCGAGGAAATCGAGATTGCGATAGGCCTTCTGCGGGCCCGGCTTGCCGACAGGTGTTTCTTCCCGGTCGGTTTCCGGTGCCGACTCCGGCAGGTTTTCCGCCGGGCTGGGGGAGTGCTTGTTCTCTCGTCGCTTCATGGCTCACGAACCTGAAATTGCCGCACCAGTCTAACCGGCCAATCCTTGATGAATCGTTCTTTAACCTCTGCGGAGGAGGTATGCCAGCCCGCCGCCGGGAGTCGAACGCCCCCGCCGGGGAGGACTCGGCGGGGGCGCTGAGGGGGTCACTACTGGAATCCGGAAGCGCCGGAGAACGGAATCCGGCAACTTCCATTGATTAATAGGTATACATACGATATCTGCTTGGCAAGCCCCGCCTGGGGACCGGCCCTACTGATCCATTTCCCATTTGCGGATAAACCCGCGGGAGAGGTCGCGCCACCCGATATTGGTGGTCACCCCATGGTTGGGAGCGCCGCTGACGAAGAGTCCGCCGTCGGCCCACAGCAGCACCCGTCCGCTGCGCTCGGTTTCCGTCTTGCGGTCGAAATAGCGCGTGTTCTGCACCGCCAGCGCCTCGATGTAGGAAATGCAGACGTCCCCTTCATAGCGCAGGGTGGTGGCCTTCAATTGAACCCAGACGTGGGCGGACCGCTGCACCACGATCCCCTTTTCCGCCAGGGGCTGCTGGAAGGAGTCTAGGATCAGGTCGGATTCGAGCCCGCAGTCGCGACTCTGATCGCTCAGCGGCGCCACGGTCATCTGCAGCACGTTGATCCCGGCGAGCGGACCGCCGATGACACGGGTCTGGGGCTGGATCTCGGTTTGCGCCGAGGCGGCAGTCCCCAGTGCCGCCGAGAAGAGAACGGCAGCGGCGATGCGGCAGAACAACGGCTTCATCGTGAACTCCTTGGCTGTAATCGCAATCGACAGTAGCGAAGTATGCCACGCAGCCCCCATGACGTGGATCAAATTCCCCGCGCCCGGCGCGGCGGGACAGGCGGCGACCGCCGCGCCGAAAGAGGGACGCCACAGCGCAACTGGGCTAGGCTGCAAGGAAGATCGGCAGCGTCGCACGTCAGCGCTGGAACCGGAAGGAACAGGACATGGTGACCGATTCGAACTGGGCCCTCGGGCAGGCCGTGAAGCTTACCGCCGCCGCGGGCCTCCTGGCCCTGCTGCAGGCCTGTGCCGCACCGCAACAGCAGCCGGCGCCGACGCAGCCCGCCCCGCCGCCGACGGTGGAAGCGGAGTCGCTGGGAGGCCGGATGCTGGCCGATGCCCAGGAATACCCCTGGAGCGCGCTCGGCCGCCTCAATCTGGCCGGCCACGGCTTTTGCACCGGCGTCCTCATCGGTCCCCGGCAGGTGCTGACCGGCGCGGGCTGCCTCTATGCCGCACGCGAGAACCGCTGGTGGCAGCCCCAGGAACTGCACTTCATCGCGGCCTATCAGAAGGACAGCTTCCTCGCCGATTCCGGGATCGCCGACTTCACCGTCGCGCCGGGCTACAACCCGCAGGCCGGCACCAGCCTCGCCAACGTCACCAGCAACTGGGCCATCGTCACCCTGCAGAAGCCGATCGGGGCGCAGACCGGCTGGCTTGGCCTGGAATGGGACAGCCGCCGGCTGCAGCAGGCCGCGCAGAGCGGCGCCGCCGTCTACCTGCGCGCCGGCTACCGAACCGACTGGCCCCATGCGGTCAGCCTGCACTTCGGCTGTGACGAGGGCGCCGGCGGTCTGGTCAGCCTCTGTGCCCCGACACCGACGGAACGGGGCCTGCCGACCTTCGTGGCCGACAAGGGCGGGCTGCGGGTGCTGGCCGATTTCTATGCCACCACGCCGAGCCAGGGCGACGCCCTCGCCCGGCTGACGGGAAACACCATCGGCGCCGGCCGCCTGGGACAATCCCAGCCGCCCACAGGCGACAGCCGCGTCGGCAAACAGCCGACCGCAACGGCAGCGCAGCTGCTCGCGTCGCTCGGCTACGACGTCTCCGGCGGCAACATCGGCGGCGCGGCCGCGGCCTTCCGGCGCGACCGGGGCCTGCCGGCCAGCGAAGCCGTCGACATCGCCCTGCTGGCCGCCCTCATCCGCGCGGCACAACACAGCGGAAGCTAGATAAAATTCGGGGGCGGTTCGACAACCGCCCCCTTTGAGTTCTCTGGAGGAAAATGCTGCTTGAGCGCGAGTCCTCTGCGCCAAGTAGCCGGCCCCGGCAGATGCCCGGGCCCATCAGCCGTGGCTGATCGGATTGCGCCGGAAGCCCGAAGGCGAACCCGAAGGCTTCCGGCGCTTAGTCACTCAGGACTTACTGCCAGCGCTTCACGATCTCTTCGTAAGCGATGGTCTCGCCCTTGGGCTTCTCGTTGTCGAGCTTGGCCTTGGGGCCGTCGGCCTTGCCGAGCCACTCCGAAGGGTCCTTCGGCTCGTTCAGGCGCGGGCCGCAACCGCCGTAGACGTTGGCCTGCTCGTCGGCCGCCTGCATACGGGCCATCACCTGGTCCATCTCGCCGGCGAGACGGTCCATGGCCTCCTGCGGGGTGAAGGCACCCGAGTTCACGTCACCGATCTGCTGCCACCAGATCTGGGCCAGCTTCGGATAGTCGGGCACGTTGATGCCGGTCGGAGACCACAGCACGCGGTCGGGCGAACGGTAGAACTCGACCAGACCGCCGAGGTTCGGCGCCCGCTCGGTGAAGCTCTCATGCCGCACCGTGGTGTCGCGGATGAAAGTCAGGCCGACATGGCTCTTCTTCACGTCCACCGTCTTGGAGACGACGAACTGGGCGTAGAGCCAGGCCGCCTTGGCACGGTCGGTCGGGGTCGACTTCAGGATGGTCCAGGAACCGGCGTCCTGGTAGCCGAGCTTCTGGCCTTCTTTCCAGTAGGGGCCGTGCGGGCTGGGCGCCATCCGCCACAGCGGCTTGCCGCTGTCGTCGACGGTGTTGTTGCCTTCCGACTTCGGCGCCACCATGGATGCGGTGAAGGCCGTGTACCAGAAGATCTGCTGCGCCACGTTGCCCTGGCTCAGCGCCGGAAGGGACTGGTAGAAGTCGTAGCTGGCGGCGCCCGGAGGGGCGTACTTGCGCAGCCATTCGTCCCACTTGCGGATGGCGTAGACCGAGGCCGGACCGTTGGTCTCGCCGCCGCGGCTGACGCTGGCGCCGGCCGGGTTGCAGGAACCCGCTTCCATGCGGATGCCCCACTCGTCGATGGGGATACCGTTCGGGGTACCTTCGTTGCCGGTGCCGGCCATCGACAGCCAGGCGTCGGTCATGCGCCAGCCCAGGTCGGGCGCACGCTTGCCGTAGTCCATGTGGCCGTAGACGCGCACGCCGTCGATTTCCTTCACGTGCACGCTGAAGAACTCGGCGATGTCCTCGTAGGCCGACCAGTTGACCGGCACACCGAGGTCGTAGCCGTAGATCTCCTTGAACTTGGCCTGCAGGTCCTCGCGGTCGAACCAGTCCTTGCGGAACCAGTAGAGGTTCGCGAACTGCTGATCCGGCAGCTGGTAGAGCTTGCCGTCCGGGCCGGTGGTGAAGGACTTGCCCATGAAGTCGTCGAGGTCGAGACCGGGATTGGTCACGTCCTTGCCCTCACCGGCCATCCAGTCGGTCAGGTTGACGGCGAGCTGCAGACGCGAGTGCGTGCCGATCAGGTCCGAGTCGTTGATGTAGGCATCGTAGAGATTACGCTGCGTCTGCATCTGGGTCTGCACGGCCTGGACGACCTCGCCCTCGCCGAGGAGCTGGTGATTCACCTTGATACCGGTGATCTCCTCGAAGGCCTTGGTCAGGGTCTCCGACTCGTAGCTGTGCGTCGGGATGGTCTCCGACAGCACGTTGATCTCCATGCCCTGGAAGGGCTGGGCCGCCTTGATGAACCACTCCATCTCGGCAAGCTGCTCGGCACGCGAGAGCGTCGAGGGTTGGAACTCGTCGTCCACCCATTTCTCGGCGGCGGCCATGTCCGCCCTGGCGGCACCGCTGCCCGCCACCATGGCGAGGACGGTTGCCGTCGTAAGTAGATACCTTCTCATTCGATATCCTCCCTTGCTTTATTCGTTCACAACACACAATGCGGCGCGGTGCGCCACATCTTCTCAACAGGCACTAGACGTAACGAAACACCAGGAACGCGTAGACCAGAGACAGCCCGAGCGCCCACCACAGCGGCCCGCCGGCGATCGCCAGCCAGGCCAGATTTATGTAGGCGCTGCCGAGCAGCGAAATGAACAGGCGGTCGCCGCGCGTGGTGTCGAGGCCGAGGATCCCGTGGCGCGGGTCGCCGCCGGGCCGCTTCAGCTCCCAGATGCTCATGCCGATCAACAGCAGGGCGATCACGGCGAAGAAGATGCCGGTCTGCCAAGTCCACGCCATCCATGTGAGACCCATGGTCAAACCCTCCCCATCGCGAAGCCCTTCGCGATGTAGTTGCGCACGAAGTAAATGACGATCGCGCCGGGAATGATCGTCAGCACGCCCGCCGCCGCGAGCAGGCCGAGTTCGTAGCCCGAGGTGCTGGCCGTGCGGGTCATCACCGCGGCGATCGGCTTGGCGGCCACCGACGTCAGGGTCTTGGCCAGCAACAGCTCGACCCAGGAAAACATGAAACAGAAGAAGGCGGTCACGCCGATGCCGCTGCCGATCAGCGGCATGAAGATCTTCACGAAAAAGCGCGGGAAGGAGTAGCCGTCGAGATAGGCCGTCTCGTCGATCTCCCGTGGCACGCCGGAAATGAAGCCTTCCAGGATCCACACCGCCAGCGGAATGTTGAAGAGGCAGTGGGCCAGCGCCACGGCAATGTGGGTGTCGAAGAGGCCGAGCGCCGAATAGAGCTGCAGGAAAGGCAGCGCGAAGACCGCCGGCGGCGCCATGCGGTTGGTCAGCAGCCAGAAGAAGAGATGCTTGTCGCCGAGGAAGCGGAAGCGCGAAAAGGCATAGGCCGCCGGCAAGGCGAAGCTGACCGAGATCACCGTGTTCAGCCCCACGTAGATGATGGAGTTGATGTAGCCGCTGTACCAGGTCGGGTCGGTCAGGATCTTCACGTAGCTGGCGACGGTGAACTCCGCCGGGAACCAGGAGAAACCGCCGAGAATCTCGTTCGTGGTCTTGAACGACATATTGAGCAGCCAGTAGATCGGCAGCATCAGGAAGAGGATGTAGAGAGTCGGCACCAGCCAGCGGTGATGCTTCATTTCTTCTCTCCCTGCATGATGATCGTATAGAACAGCCAGCAGACGAAGAGCGTCATGAGGAAGTAGATGATGCTCATGGCGGCGGCGATGCCGAGGTTGAACTCGCCCAGCGCGGCCTTCACCAGGTCGATCGAAAGCACCGTCGTCGCATTGCCAGGTCCGCCGCCGGTCAGCACGAAGGGCTCCGTATAGATCATGAAGCTGTCCATGAAGCGCAGCAGGACGGCGATGGTCAGAACGTGCTTCATCTTCGGCAGCTGGATGTAGCGGAACACCGCCCAGCGCGAAGCACCGTCGATCTGCGCCGCCCGGTAATAGTTGTCGTCGATCGAGCGCAGCCCGGCGTAGGCGAGCAGTACCACCAGCGAAGTCCAGTGCCAGACGTCCATCAGGATGACGGTGAACCAGGCGGAAACCGGCTGCTGGGTGTAGTCGAAGGGAATGCCCAGCCAGTTGAGGCCGTAGCCAAGCAGGCCGATGTCGGGCAGCGCGTAGATGTTCCACATAGCGCCGACGACGTTCCAGGGGATCAGCAGCGGCAGCGCCATGAGCACCAGGCAGACCGAGGCCCAGAAACCGGAGCGCGGCATGGTCAGCGCGATGGCGACGCCCAGCGGCAGCTCGATGGCGATGATGATGGCGGTGAAGGAGAACTGGCGCAGCAGCGCGCCGTGGAAGCGCTCGGAGGCCAGCACCTCCTCGAACCAGCGCGTCCCCTCGAAGAAAAAGAGATTGTTCCCGAAGGTGTCCTGGACCGAGTAGTTCACCACGGTCATCAGCGGCACGATGGCGTTCAACGCGACCAGCGCCACCACCGGCAGCACCATGAACCAGGCCTTGTTGTTCAGGGTCTTTTCCATGGCTCAGGCCCCCTCACCCGCTTGCGCCCGCACGAGATGGGAGTCGCGGTAGATATTGATGCGCGCGGGGTCGACCACGGCACTGGCGCTCTCCGGCACCTCGCTGCCCTCGGGCAGCACGGCATCGAAGCTGTGGCCGGCCAGGCTGGCGCGCACGATCTTGAAGCGGCCGATGTCTTCCACCGCGGTGATGCTGATGGGCAGCCCCTGGCCGGCCGGCGCCAAGCGCACGAACTCCGGACGGATGCCGGCCTCGATCTGTCCTTCCAGCTTCGGGTAATGCCGGCTGAGGGCGACCTCGCGGCCGCCGAGGCGCAGCCGGTCGCCGGCCACCTCGCAGGGCAGGACGTTCATGCCGGGCGAGCCGATGAAGTAGCCGACGAAGGTGTGGGCAGGCTCGTCGAAGAGTTCCTCCGGCGTGCCGATCTGCACCACCTCGCCCTCGTACATCACCACCACCCGGTCGGCGAAGGTCAGCGCCTCGGTCTGGTCGTGGGTCACGTAGATCATGGTGTGGCCGAAGCGGCGGTGCAGTTCCTTCAGCTTGGTGCGCAGCTGCCACTTCATGTGCGGATCGATGACGGTCAGCGGCTCGTCGAAAAGGATCGCGTTCACGTCGTAGCGCACCAGGCCGCGGCCCAGTGAGATCTTCTGCTTTTCGTCGGCGGTGAGACCGCGCGCCTTGCGGTCGGCCTTGCCCACCAGGTCGAGCATCTGCAGCGCCTCGCCGACCCGCGTCCTGATCTCGTCCCGCGGCACCTTCCGGTTGGCCAGGGGGAAGGCCAGGTTCTGAGCCACCGTCATGGTGTCGTAGATCACCGGGAACTGGAACACCTGGGCGATGTTGCGCTGCTCCGGCGTCAGGCGGGTAACGTCCTGCTTGTCGAACAGCAGATTGCCGCGCGTCGGGACGAGGAGACCGGAGATGATGTTCAGCAGGGTGTAGGCACCGCCGTCCTCCCAGACGTGGTCGATCTCCTTCAGCGCGAAGTCGGCCTCCGTCTTCGGGTTGGGAAGATAGGAGTGGGCGATCTTGTCGAGGGTGATCTGCGCCATGGCTCAGGCTCCCGCCGCAACTTTGCCCGGCGCCGCCACCAGGCGCTCGGCCGCATCGAAGATGAGGAAGCCGGCAGGGTCGAGATAGACCGGCACGCGGTCGCCGATCTCGACCCTGTGGACGCCGTGGGTCAGCGCGACCCAGCGTGCCCCGCTGTGCTCGACATGCACGAAGCTCTCCGAGCCGGTGATTTCCGTCGTCGAGACCGCGGCCTCGTCCATGAGGGCTTCGCCGCGCGGGTGGTGCAGCAGCAGGTGATGCGGGCGGATCGCCACCTTGTAGTCTCCGTCGGGCAGCCCCGCCGCGCCCGCCGGCGCCGTGATCGACTTGCCGTCGTAGACCAGATTGCCGCCGCTCTTGTTCATCTGCACGACGTTCAGCGGCGGATCGGAAAAGGTCTGGGCGGTGATCAGGTCGGTGGGCCGGCTGTAGACATCGATGGTCGGGCCGAACTGCGTCACCCGGCCTTCCTGCAAGGTCGCCGTCTCGCCACCCAGCAGCAGCGCTTCGTGCGGTTCGGTCGTCGCGTAGACGAAGATGGCGCCGCTTGCCCCGAAGAGGCGCGGCAGTTCGACCCGCAGTTCCTCGCGCAACTTGTAGTCAAGGTTGGCCAGAGGTTCGTCGAGCAGCACCAGGTCGGCATCCTTCACCAGCGCCCGCGCGATGGCGGTGCGCTGCTGCTGGCCGCCGGAAAGGTGCAGCGGTGTGCGGTCGAGAAAGGGGGTGAGCCTCAGCAGTTCGGCAGCGGCGCGCACCTTCTTGTCGATTGTGGCCTTGTCGGTCCGCGCCACCCGCATCGGCGAGGCGATGTTCTCGTAAACGCTGAGGGTCGGATAGTTGATGAACTGCTGGTAGACCATGGCGACGCTGCGCTTCTGGACCGGCAGGCCCACGACGCTCTTGCCATCCACCAGCACGTCGCCGGCGCTCGGCCGGTCGAGCCCGGCCATGAGGCGCATGAGCGAGGTCTTGCCGGAGAGGGTCGGCCCCAGCAGAACGTTCAGAGAGCCTTTCTCCAGAGTGAGGCTCACGTCGCGGATATGTTCCTCCACACCGACCCGCTTGCTGACGTTGCGCAGTTCAAGGGTCATCACCCAGTCTCCTTCTGGGTCTCCTGCCGACCGGTGGCGGCAATGCGGCGCGTGAAGGCGTCGTCAAGATTGCGCTTGATCTCGGCGCTGACGTGCAGGCCGAGCTTGGAGCGGCGCCAGAGCACATCCTCCGCCGTCTCGGCCCATTCGGCCTCTATCAGGTAGTCGAGCTCGGCGGCGTAGATGCCGGCGCCGAAGTCCTCGCCGAGGCCGGCGAGATCGGTGGCGCCCTTCACCAGAGTCTCGGCGCGGGTGCCGTAGCTGCGCAGGTAGCGCCGTGCCAATTCGGAGGGCAGCCAGGGGTGCGCCGCCTGGAAGCGCCGCAGGCAGCCCTCGAAGTCTGCATCGGGCATGTCGCCGCCCGGCAGCGACACGCCGGCGGTCCAGGGCTGGCCGAGCGGCCCCAGGGCATCTTCCAGTTTCTCCAGCGCATGCTCGGCGAGGCGGCGGAAGGTGGTGATCTTGCCGCCGAACACGCTGAGCAGCGGCGCGCAGCCGGGCGCGTGGTCGAGCTGCAGGACGTAGTCGCGGGTCGCGGCGGCGGCGCTCTCGGCGGCATCGTCGTAGAGCGGGCGCACACCGGAATAGGTCCAGTCCACGTCGCCGGGCGTGATCTTGCGCTTGAAATAGGCGTTCACCGCGTCGCAGAGATAGCGCGTTTCCTCTTCCGAAATCGCCACCTCGCCGGGGTTGCCCGTAAAGTCGACGTCGGTGGTGCCGATCAGCGTGAAGTCGTCCTCGTAGGGGATCGCGAAGACGATGCGCCCGTCGGGGTTCTGGAAGATGTAGGGGAAGTCGTGGTCGAAGAGTTTCGGCACCACGATGTGCGAGCCCTTCACCAGGCGCAGCGCCTGCGCGCGGTTGAGGCCGGCGCGCTGTTCGATGAACTCCGCGGTCCAGGGACCGGCGGCATTCACCAGGGCGCGGGCCAGGACCTCGCGCCGCGCATTGTTGCGGCGGTCGCGCAGCACCACACGCCAGTTCGCGCCCTCGCGCCGCGCCGAGAGGCACTCGACCCGGGTCAGCACCTCGGCACCGCGTTCACGCGCGTCCATGGCGTTCAGCACCACCAGGCGCGAATCCTGCACCCAGCAGTCGGAATAGACGAAGGCTTTGCGCAGATCGGCCGCCAGCGGCGCGCCCGCCGGGTGGCTGCGCAGATCGATGGCCTCTGAGGCCGGCAGCAGCTTGCGCCCGCCGAGGTGATCGTAGAGGAAGAGCCCGAGCCGGATCATCCAGGCGGGGCGCAGGCCCTTGTTGTGCGGCAGCACGAAGCGCAGCGGCCAGATGATGTGGGGCGCCGCCCGCAGCAGCACCTCGCGCTCGATCAGCGCCTCGCGGACCAGGCGGAACTCGTAGTACTCGAGGTAGCGCAGGCCGCCATGGATCAGCTTGGTGCTGGCCGAAGAGGTCGCGCTGGCCAGATCGTCCTTTTCGCAAAGCAACACCGAGAGGCCACGCCCGGCCGCGTCGCGGGCGATTCCGGCGCCGTTGATGCCGCCGCCAACCACTACGATGTCGAGAACTTCGGTCATTTCCGAAGGTCCGCCTCCCCAATCGGCGCCCGTTTTCGGGTCGTTTTGGCCATCTGGCCGACCTGGCGGCCGGCCGATTAACCGTAGGCGAAGCATAAGAGAGGTTTTCGGCGGCTGGCAACGGGAAATTTTCATTTCCGAACATTTTCGAGCAAGCCGTTGGAATCTGAAGCCTTTACCCCGCAAAAAATGGCGGAGACCAGCCAGTCCGGAAGCGAACCTGCGGCAGAAAACGAAAATCTATGAGCGCCCCTGCCCGCGGGCCGGGCGGTTCACCCCGGCGGCGCGACGTGCAGTTCCACCTCGGCGGCGGCGAGGATGTCCATCATCTCCCGGGGCGGCACGCGGTCGGTGAAGATGGCGTCGATCTCGTCGATGTGGCCGAGGCGCACCATGGCATTGCGGCCGAACTTGGTGTGGTCTGTGGCGAGGAAGACCCGGCGCGCGTTCTTGATGATGGCCTGGGCGGCTCGCACCTCGCGGTAGTCGAAGTCCAGCAGGGTGCCGTCGTCGTCGATGCCGGAGATGCCGATGATCCCGAAGTCGACCTTGAACTGCTGGATGGTGTCGATCGAGGCCTCGCCGACGATGCCGCGGTCGCGGCTGCGCACGAGGCCGCCGGTGACGATCACCTCGAAGTCCGGCTTTCCGCCCAAGATATTGGCAACATTGAGGTTATTTGTGATGACGCGGAGGCCCTTGTGATCCACCAGGGCCTTGGCGACCTCCTCCGTCGTGGTGCCGATGTTGATGAAGAGAGAGGCGTTGTCGGGGATCTCCGCCGCCAGCACGCGGGCGATGCGGGCCTTCTCCTCCTGGTGCAGCACCTGGCGGGTCTGGTAGGCGAGGTTCTCCACGCTGGACGCCAGGACGGCGCCGCCGTGGTAGCGCCGCAGCAGCCCCAGCTCGCAGAGCTGGTTGATGTCGCGGCGGATGGTCTGCGGCGTGACCGCGAAGTGCTCGGCCAGCGCCTCGATGGCGACGAAGCCGCGCTCGCGCACCAGGGCGATGATCTGCTCCTGGCGCTGGTTCAGCTCGCTGCGGGCCGCCGCATCCGGCACCGCCGAGGGTCTCGCCGGCACGTTGATCTCTCGCCTCCCGGGCATCTCGGGCCTCCCGGGCGGCAGTATAGTCCCGGCGCATAATTTTCGGAACCGAAAATTACGAACATCCGCTGCGTGATATCGGGCGCCTGGTGCCACGGTTCTGTCAGCAGGCCGCCGGCC
>DAIQBR010000054.1:318-13521 GCA_036781105.1 Kiloniellaceae bacterium | reverse complement strand
GTAGGCGGTGATGAAGATCACCGGAACCTCGAAGTCGTTGAGGATATCGGTAACGGCGTCGATGCCCGACGATCCGTCCGCAAGCTGAATATCCGCCAGCACCAGACCGGGGCTGTGCGCCCGCGCCGCCTCCACCGCCGAAGTACGCGTATCGGCGATCGCGGCAACCTTGTGGCCCAGCCCCTGGACGATGCCCTCCAGGTCCATGGCGATGATGGGCTCGTCTTCGATGATCAGCACTTCGGTCGTCGTCTGGCGGTCGATCTCGTCGATGGCGCTGGCCAGCAGGCCGACGATCTCGTCGTTGTCCGCATCCAGAATCTGGCCGGCTTCCTCGCGGGTGAAGCCCTCCATGGCCGTCAGCAGCAGGGCCTGGCGGGAACGCGGTGTCAGCGCCTGCAGCCGGCGCTGGGTGATCACCTCCCGGTGGTCCTCCAATTCCTCCGGGCCATCGTAGGGAGTCTGGGCGGCGGACCAGATCTTCTGGAAGATCTGGTAGAGCCCGACCCGCGGCTCGACATCTTTTGGGAACTCTCCCGGGGCCTCGAGAATTGCCTCAAGAGACGCAGCCACATAGCGATCGCCGCTCTCCTGGGTGCCGGTCAGCGCCCGGGCATAGCGTCGCAAGAGGGGTAAATGCGGGCCGATTGCTTGGGAAATGGACATAGATGAATTGAACTCCCTTGATGTCACTGCGACCAGGCCGATCCTAGGGGCTTTCCGCCCGATAGAGGGGAAATATCCCCCAGAGCGAAAAGTTCCTTCAGGGCGGGAACTTTTTTGGGGTCGCCGCGTTTGCCAACGGCAAAACCAAACGTTTTCATGAGTTTCTTGCGACGGGGAGTCGGCGACAGCGGAGAATGAAGACCGCCATTAGGAACAAATTCCCCCCAAGCTTAGGGATATGATGTCAAAACAAGAGAACGAGAAGTCCACGGCGGAGCCTGTGGCGGCGAAGGCGCCCAAGAAATCTCCGGCCGGCAAGGAAGATTGGATCGGGGCTCATTTGCGCAAAGTCTATGACGAGGCTCTCAGCGAGCCCGTTCCGGATCGGTTCCTGGATCTCCTGAAGGAGATCGACAAGAAGGAGCGCGGATCTTGAACAGCGATGCCATGCGGAGCGACCTTCACGACCAGATCGTCGAGGTTATTCCCAATCTGCGCGCCTTTGCGAGGTCCCTGGCAAGCAACCCCTCACAGGCGGATGACCTGGTGCAGGGGGCGCTTACGCGCGCCCTGGCGAACCTCGACAAGTTCGAGGCCGGCACCAATCTGCGTGCCTGGATGTTTACGATTCTGCGCAACCTATATTATTCCGAACTGCGCAAACGGCGACGCGAGGTAGAGGACGCCGACGGCGGCTACGCGGCCATGCTCTCCACCCAGCCGAACCAGATCGCCGCGCTGGAACTCAAGGATTTCCGCAAGGCCCTGGCTCAGCTTCCGGCCGAGCAGCGCGAAGCACTCGTCCTGATCGGCGCCTCCGGCTTCTCCTATGAGGACGCGGCGCGTATCTGCGAATGCGCCATCGGCACCATGAAGAGCCGTGTGAACCGGGGGCGAAACCGGCTGGCCGAAATGCTGCAAATCGATCCGAGCAGCGACCTCACCGGTGACAAGACGGTAAACAGTTTGTTGGAAGGCACTCAAGCTTTGCCGGCAGGCTGCTGAATCGACTGTCGCCCAGGCGCCTGCCATGATTCATTCCCTCCGCTCCAGGCTGATCGTCCTGCTGGCGCTGGCTCTGCTGCCGGCCAGCACCCTGGCGGTCATCCAGGCGGTAGCGAACTACAAGCAGGTCAAAGCGCTGACCGAGCGCAACCTGCTGCAGTCCACCGCGATCTTCGCCAGCCAGGAAAAGAACGAGATTCTCGACGCGCAGAAAGCCCTCGAGGGACTGGCGGGAAAGCCGGAGATCATGGCTTTTACGCCGGGCGGCTGCGGTCAGACGCTGGTGAAGCTGCATCGGGAGTACAATCGCTTCGACCACCTGATGGTCTTGCGCCCCGACGGCGCGGTGGCCTGTTCCGTCACAGTGGAAGACCCGCCGAATTTCGCCGACTCCGAGTGGTTCACCCGCACCCTGATAAACAGGGCCTTCACCGTTACCGGCAACGTCATCCTGCCGAGTGATGAAAGTCCCAACCTGATCGCAAGCCTGCCGCTGTTAGACGGCGCCGGGAAGATCATTGGCGTGATTGCAGCCGCGCTGCGCCATGCCTGGCTCAACGACATCGTGCTGCACGGAGACGGTCAGTCCCTGGTCAATACCAGCGCCGCGCTGCTCGACCGCCGTGGCAGCGTCATGGCGGAAGCGGCCACAGGCGAGCCGCCGGGCGACTGGATGCCGGCGGCCTTCGTCGTCGGGGCGCGCCTCAGCGGCCAGGCGCAGGTGTTCCAGACCGAGGGTCGCGACGGCATCGAGCGTATCTACGCCTTGGCGCCGCTCTATGAGCAGCAGGTCTATATCGTGCTGGGCGGCGTCTCCGGCCATCTGCTGGCGAACCCCGGTCTGCAGCTCATTGCCGGCCTCACCTACCCCATCCTGATGTGGGCAATCGCCATAGTGGTCGCGTGGTTTGCCGTCGACCGTCTGGTGCTGCGCCAGATCCTGCGCCTGCGAAAGACAGCCAATGCCTATGCCGAGGGTCATTTCGAAGTCCGCACCCCGGGAATTGAAGGTGCGCCGAACGAGATCCGCGAACTCGGAACGACAATGCACAAGATGGCCGATGTGATCAGCCTGCATGAAAGCGAGCTGCGCAAATCGCTGCAGGAACAGAAAGCTCTGCTCCGCGAGGTTTATCATCGGGTCAAGAACAACCTCCAGGTCGTCTCGAGCCTGGTCAATCTCCAGGTCTCGCGCGCCAAGAACGAACACGAGCGCGCCGCCCTGCGCACCACGCAGGACCGCATCCATGCCCTCTCCATGGTGCACAGCAATCTCTACGACACGCCTGAACTGCATCAGGTGAAGTTGCAGGAGTTCGTTCCCCAACTCTGCGAATACCTGCGCCAGGCGCAGGGCGAGTCAGCCGAAAATGTCCGCATCGAGTACGACATCGACCCGCTGCGCAACGATCCGGAACGGGCGGTCCCCCTGGCCCTGCTCGTTACCGAGGTGGTCACCAACGCGCTGAAGCAGGGGTGGCCGGACGGCAGCGAGGGCCTGCTCGAAATCCGCCTGAAGCGACAGAACGACGACACGGTGGTCATGACCATCACCGACAATGGCAGCACCACGGAAACGGCCTCGCCGGAGAGCCTGGGGGGCCGCCTGATCCACGCTTTCGCCAAGCAGCTCGGCGGCAAGGTGGATATCACAAGCGACGCGGGATTCCACCTGACCCTGCAGATGCCGCTGCGCTGACCCCCCGCAAAGCGTCGAATCTCCGCCCCTCCCGGAACCTCCAAAGCCAGCCGGCGTTGACTGGGGGAATTGGCATCGGAGGCGCCGCGCCAGAACGCGCGGAAGCCTCCAAACGCAGGAATCCGCCGGGATTCCTCTGCGGGCAGGTTGTCCGCGGCGCCGCGAAACACCGACTAGGAGATCGTCATGCTTTACTGGGCCCTCGTGTTCTTCATCGTCGCCATCATCGCCGCCGTTTTCGGTTTCGGCGGCATCGCCTCGGCCTCGGCCGGCATCGCACAGATCCTGTTTTTCATCTTCCTGGTTCTGCTGGTGGTATCGCTCATCATGCACCTGGTCCGCGGCCGCCGCGGCTCGATGTAGGCGAGCGCCTCGACCCCCTGTCTCCCCGGCCGTCGCCCCGCTGCGCCGGCGGCCGGGGAACCCTCCCGCCTTCGCGCGGCCGCCTTTCTTCCGGCCGGCACCCCCGCTCAGTAATGACACAGGCCCTGCAGGGCAAAATCGCGGAAATCCGTCGCTGAGACGGCCGCCGCTTATCATATGTTGCTGCGCTGTCCAAAACCGTCGGTTACTCTCGCCTTATGTTGGACAACCAAAATGCGGACGACTTGTCCGCCAGCGCGCTCCTGGGCGAACCACGCCGGGACCACGACAGAAAGCAACTGATGGCTTCCTTGCCCGAGGGATTCACGCTTCTCATCGTCGAGGCAAACATGATCCTTGCGCTCGACGTCGAGGATATGCTCCTGCGCGGGGGGGCGACCCGCGTCGATGTCGTCGGCACCTGCGAAGAAGCCCTTCTTACCCTGGAGACCACCAGCTACCACGCCGCGGTGCTCGATCTCAATCTGCCGCAAGGCAACATCTTGCCGGTCGCGGCACGCCTGGCGGAGCTGGGAGTACCCTTCGCCTTCTGTGCCAGCCACGGCGAACGGGCTTCGCTGCCCGAACCCTATGCGGCGGCGGTGCTGATCAACACCCCCTGCAACGATTCCTACCTGATGTCGGCGCTGGCAAGATTGCTCGGCCCTTCGACCCCGGGCTAGGAAGCAGCGGCGGCGAGCAGGGATTGAGTCTTGTGCGGCAGCGGTTCCGCCGTGAGGTATTGCGGTGAAAATTCCGCGACGCTGCTCAGTACCTCCAGGTCGCCGATCACGACCCGGTCGCCCTTGATACAGAGCAGCCCCTGTTCACGTAGCCGCCGCAGCGTGCGGTTCACATGGACGATGCTGAGACCCAGGGTATCCGCCAGGATCTCCTGGGTGAGCGGCAGCTCGAACGACTGCTGCTCGGCCTCACCCACCAGGCGCAGGCGGTGCAGCAACTCGACGATGAGGTGGCCGAGGCGCTCGTAGGCACTGCGCCGGCCGACCCGGACGACCTGCTCCGACAGAATGGCCTCGTCGCGACCCGCAGACCAGGTGATTGCCGCCGCGAGGCGCGGACAATTGGCGAACAGCTCGATCGTGGCGCCGGGTTCAAGCGGATGGACCACCAGGTCCGTCAACGCCACCACTGAGTGGTCCGCCACCTCGAAAAGGGCTGAAAAGAGGCCGATGAGATCGCCCGGCAGAACAAAGTTGAGAATCTGCCGCCGACCGTCGGAAAGGGTCTTGAAGCGGATGGCCCAACCTTGCTTGACCACGTAGGTCTGATCGTAGGGCTCACCGTCACGCACCAGTTCCTGGCTCGCGGAGAATCGCTTTTCCCGCTTCTGCATCGCTTCGAGGCAGTCGATTTCTGAGTTGGTGAGCCGGATAACTGAGCTGAGTTTACGGCCCAGTGCGCCGTGTGCCATGTCGACTTTCATGGATGCCATCCCCGCCTGCTGCTCGCGTCTGCCGAAACCGGCGCCCGCGTACACATCGGATACAGCGGACCACGTTACAACGTGGCCGCGGTCCGAAAGTTCCCGGTCATCGAAGGTATATCTTTCGCGCCGGGTCCCTCATAGGTTAAGGCGCCTCAGCGGCGGGCCTGACACTATGCCCCGGCACGGCAACCTCGAGCACACGCAAAGGAGGGCAAGATGTCCCACAACCGGCGTACCGCTCAGGAGCGCAGCCGCCCGCCGGCCACCGAAGCCGCGGCTCTTGCGGCACTTTCGGTCAGCGAATCGCTCATGCTGGCCATGGTCGAGTCCGGCTGCCTCGACCCGCAAATCGTACGTCGCTGCCTGCTCGACGCCGCGGCAGCTTATGAAAAGGCTCTCCCGCATGCCGGCCGCGAGGCAGCGACCCGCAAGGCCGTGCATGCCGAGACAGTAAAGCTGATCGACACCCTGCTCCGCCAGGTCGAGGCGGTCGTGCCGTCGCGGCGCCGCGGATGAAGGCAGCGGCGGGCCGGGTATCGATCCTGGTCGGCGCATTTCCCGCACCGGCGGGAACTTTCTATGCCCGGTTCCGTTGTCCCCGCAGCACAGCCAGGTGCCGCGTGAGCTTTGCGGCACGTGAGACCACCTCACACCGGAGAAAGTGACCATGTCCAACAAGTCGAGCGACGCCGGTAAGGTCAAGACCGAGGGCCAGCAGAACGAAGGTGAAGGCAACCGCACCGCCGCGCGCCACTACAACAAGGACACGCGCGATTTCGTCGAGTCCGGCAAAGTCGAGCAGAGTGCCGCCGAAGCGCGGAAGGCCATCGAGGGCGACGAAGGCAAAGCCCTCAAGCGCGCCGAGAAGCAAGGTATGAAACCCGCGCGCCACTGAGCCCGCGCCGTCCCAGAGGAGAAAGACCATGCCCCAGACCATTCGCAAGACCGCAGCCGCCACCGCGCTGGCCTTTGTCGCCGCCCTCACCCTCTCCGCCTGCGAGGAGGAAGGTCCCGCCGAACAGCTCGGCGAGGCAGTCGACGAGTCGGTCAACGACCTCGGCCGTGCCGCCGAGGACGCCGCCGACTGACGGCTTCGCCAGACCGATCGAGAAAGGGCGCTTCTGGCGCCCTTTTTCATGCCTGCCCCGCTCCTGTTTGGATGCAACGAGGCAGGCAGCCGGAACAAGGAAAGTGCGCAACGCGTTCTTCGTTTACTACCGCTTCACACATTAATTGAAAGGGAACGACCCATGCGCAAGCTCCTGCTCGCCGCTACGGCCATTACCATTGTCGGCACTGCCGGCCCGGCCCTCGCCGACTGCAACGAAGACCTGCAGGCCCTGAATGAAAAGATCTCCAGCGAAGACGGCAACTACCGCGTCGCGCTCACTGGCGCGGCGTCCAACGACGTCCGCACGCTGCGCAGCGCGGCGCGTATCTTCGCCGCCAACGGCATGGAAGATGCCTGCGAAGAGACTGTCGCTTCGATCGACGAGCTGATCGAGCAGCGCCGCGAGAAGGTCGAAGGCGAAGGCCTGACCATCGGCAGCTGGTCGGAACAGGAAGTCGAGCGGCTGAAGGGCGCGGTGCCGGTCACCCAGCGCAGCAAAGCCTTGCACGCCGCCGATGTCGTCGGCGCCGACGTCCGCAACATGCAGAACGAGGATCTCGGTGAAATCCAGGACGTGGTCATGGACCCGCAGAGCGGCGAGATGTCCTACGCCATCCTCGCACATGGCGGCTTTCTGGGCCTCGGGGAGAAGCAGATCGCGGTTCCCTGGCAGCAGCTGAAGGTGACCGACAGCGCGGAGACGCCGGTTTTCGTCCTGAACATCTCCGACGAGACCCTCGACGAGGCGCCCAGCTTCGACCGCGACTCCTGGGCCGAGATCGACAATACCGAGTGGCGCCGGTCGAACGACCACTTCTACCAGCAGCACACCAAATGATCCTGCTGCGCACAGTGAACTAAAAAAAGGGGCGGCCAAGCCGCCCCTTTTTCTCTTAACTCCCGGGAAGAAGCCGATCCTACGGTGGCCGCCTCTCGCCCCGCCGGCTCAGTGCTGCGGTCGGTCCATATCCTTGGCCCAGCGGTCGGCCTCCTTCTCGGCCTCTTCCTTGGCCATGCCGTAGTGCTCCTGAAGGCGGCCAATCACCTGGTCGCGGCGGCCTGCCATCATGTCGAGTTCGTCGTCGGTGAGGCGGCCCCACTTTTCCTTGGCCTTGCCCTTCAGCTGCTTCCAGTTGCCTTCGACCTGGTCCCAATTCATCGTTGTTCTCCAATAGAGTTGTCCGGGGAAAGCCCGGCGGCCTCGGCGCGCCGGTTGATACTGGGAAAACGCCGTGCCGGGCCCGACAGTTCCGCCTGGCGTGCGTGCAACGCGGCGATTCTATCGCTTGCCGCAAGAAAAGGGGTGCGCCCGGACCGGATGCCCCCTCGCCTTGCCGAGGGGCGGTGTCAGCTGGCGTTGTCGCGCAGCAGTTCTTCGGCCTGCTGAACCTGCTCGATGCAGGCTTGTTCTTCACCGCTGCCCTGCGCGTCGCGGGCGGCATCCAGGTGCGTAAGAACGACACCCAGCTCGTCGGAGCCGGAGGTGAACCAGTTCTCCCGCGGCTCGGCCGGGCCACCGGCGGCATGCACCGTCTCGCCGCCGTGCTCCTGTACCGCTTCGCCGTTTTCGACCATTTCTTCCTGCACCACCTGCTCCTCGCTGCGCGCTGCGTCGCTCGCATCCTGCCCCGTCTGTGGCGCGGCCTGGGGCGCCGCGGCGGTCTCCGGCGCTTCGGCGATGGCGGGATGGGATTCGACGGCGGCGATTCGCTCGGCACAGTCCGCATAGGCGGGCAACGGCAGGCACAGGGCGCCGACCGCCAGCAGGCAGGTCATTCGCTTGGGCATGACAGCTTCCTTCCAAAGGTGGTTGCAGGAAAAGTCGGGTCGCTGAAACAACGCCGCCCCACCGCCGAGGTTCCCCGGAGTTTCCGGTGTGCCGGGAACCCGGCGGCGGCTCAGGGGTTGACCCTGCGAGCCCCGCGACCCGCGGGACTCTTCCTCACGACCCGGGAGTCGCCGCCGTGGACATCATCCGCATCATCTTCGCCATTCTTCTGCCTCCGCTCGGCGTCTTCCTGCAGGTCGGCATCGGACCCCACTTCTGGCTCAATATTCTGCTGACGATCCTCGGCTACATCCCCGGCATCATCCACGCTGTCTGGATCATCGCGCGCCGCTAGCGGCGGCCCCGATCAGGTTCGCCCTTCCGCCGTCTCCTGCAGCGCCTCCCAGCGCCGCTCCAGGGCGTCGCGGTCAGCCTGCAGCACGAGCTTTTCGCGACCGAAGGCGACCGCCCGTTCCGCCTCGCCGCGGACCGATTCCAGGTAGACCGGCGCCGCATCCTGCGCGAGTTCGTGCAGAATATCGATGATCGCGAGGATCACCTCGGCGCAACCGGCGCCGTCACGGATGATCGGCCGGAAGGCCCGCTCCAACAGGGCGTCGAAACCGCAACGCCGAAAGGTGACCCGGCCGTCGGGTGTCTCCAGGGGCGGATACTCCGCGGGGGCCTTGGCGCCGGCAACGGCGAGCAGGCCGCCCAGATGGTGGATGCAGGCAAGCGCCGACTGCGGATCGTTGATGCCGGGCGAAAGCGCGCGGCAGGCGACCTCCGCCAGAAGTTCGAAGCCGAGCCTGGGATCGCCTTCATGGCTGCGCTCGAAGCCGATCACCACCACGGCCCGCAGGGCTGTTTGAAGGCCCTCGTCCAGCCCGGCACCACGCAGCCGCATCAGGCGCCGGTGCGGATGGACGAAGTCGCCCTCCTGCACGCAGAGTTCGACGACAAGGTCGTGCTTGCAGGCGAGGGCGTGCAACTGTGCGGCGTCGATCAGCTGGACATAGCCGGTCGACTTCGGACGCACCACCTGCGCCTCGCCGTCGTCCTTCCCGAGCGCCAGCGGCTCGCAGCCGGCGGTCGGATCGCTCGCCAGATAGGTTTCCAGCACCGAGCAGGCCTGCCGGTCGATGCGATGGATCATGCGGTTCACCTTCAGAATGTCGGCGACGTGATGGATCCACTGCACCAGGTAGCGCACCGCGTTCAGCACCAGAAAGAGCGCGCCGAAGAAAAGCAGGGTGGCACCGCCCTCCCCGACCACTGCGAAGCCGAACAGCAGCAGCGCGGTCAGGGCATAGACGAAGGTGGCCAGGAAGGTGCCGAGGGCGTTCTGGGTCACCGGATCGGCCATGATCTCCGGCACCGCGCGCGGCGAGGCCTGACCCGCGGCGAGGCTCAGCACCAGCATCAGCACCGAGAGGGTGACCGTGGCCACGGTGAGCATGCTGCCCGCCAGCAGCTTCATGAGCTCCTGCACGGCCTCGACCGCCACCGACGGCAGCCAGTCGATCGCCGCCTCGGGCAGCAGTCCGTCGACGGTGGCCAGCAGCGCCGCCGCCACGGCGGCTGCCAGGCAGAAGGCGCTCGGACGGAACCACAGCGCCGTACGGACCGTGCGGATCTCGTTCTTGATGAGCGGAAGCAGCGTTTCGCCCGGGCCGGCGACCGACATAGGATTTCCCCCCTTTTTTGGACAGCCCAAAGCCGCCGCCGGTGATTTCCGCCGGCGGGCGGGCTTCGGTGGAACGTTTCGCCGGCCCGATGGTTCCCTCCAGGGAGCCGGGCCGGTTCCGATCGAGCGGGAAGGAAACCAGCAAAATGCAGATGCAGCCCGAAGGCAGCCGCAGCCTGACCGTCGCGGCGATGCTCCTGGCCACCCTTGCCGTGGTCGCGGCCCTCTATTTCGCCCGCAGCCTCTTCATCCCGGTCACCCTGGCCTGCGTGCTGGCGCTGGTGCTGGCGCCCATCGTGCGGCTGCTCGGCAACATCGGCCTGCCACGCGCCCTCGCTTCGGCCGGCGTCGTGATCACCGCCATGGCGCTTGCGGGCGCCATAATGGTGCGCCTCTCCGCCCCTGCCGCGGAATGGTTCGCCCGCGTGCCCGAAGCCTTCTACCGCCTGCGCTACACCTTCCGCGAGGTGGTCGGCACGCTGCAGAACGTGAAAGAATTCACCGAGGACATGGCAAAGCTGGCGCCCGGCCCGGAGGGCGAGCAGGTGGTCGCGCAGGGGCCCGACCTCGCACAGATCTTCCTCACCAACGCCGGACAGCTCCTCACCATGGTGGTGATCACCGCCGTGCTGCTCTACTTCCTGCTCGCCAACGGCTACCTCTTCCTGCAGAAGACGGTGCATATCCTGCCGACCTTCAGCGAGAAGAAGCGCGCCGTCGAGATCGGCCGCGATCTCCAGGTCGAGGTGTCGCGCTACCTGTTGACGATCACCGCGATCAACCTGGCGCTCGGCTGCGCCACGGCGGCGACGATGGCCGCGTTCCGGCTGCCCGACCCGCTGCTCTGGGGGGTGCTGGCGACGACGCTGAACTTCGTGCCCTATGCCGGGGCCATCCTCACCGCCGTGGCGATCCTGCTGGCCTCGGTCATCGCCTTTCCCGCCGATCCGCTCTATGCGCTCTATCCGCCCGCGGCCTTCGTCGTGCTGACCGCGCTGGAGGGCAATCTCGTCACCCCGACGCTGGTCGGCCGCCGGCTGACCCTCAACCCGGTCATCGTCTTCGTGTCGCTGCTGTTCTGGGGCTGGCTGTGGGGCGCCGCCGGCCTGCTGCTGGCGGTGCCGCTGGTGGTGGTCTTCTAGATCCTCTGCGACCACAGCGCCCCGTTCCGGGTGATCGGCGAGTATCTCAGCTCGCTGCCGCCCCGCACCGACCAGGCGCCGATCGCAAAGCTGGCAGACGAAGCGCCGCCGGTAGAGGAGCCGAGGCTGCAGGAGAGCACCGCCGGCAACGGCTGAGCCCGCCCGCCGCCGTCTCTGTCTCTCCAGCTTCTCCCGGAAACGACAAAGCCCGCCGCTGCGGCTGCAGCGGCGGGCTTCGATGTCAGGGCTGCCGGAGGCGGCCGGCCGGTTCAGGCGATGCCGAGAAACGACAGCAGCGCCAGCACCACGACCACCACTCCGATCAGGTAGAAGATGTTGTACATGCGATCTTCCTCCTTCGGGGGGCGGCCGGGTCAGTTGGCCAGACCGGAGGTCTTCTTCGGATCGCTCGCCGCCTTCGCGCTCTGCTCGGCATCGCGCTTCAGGTCGCCGGCCGAGGGCGCCTTCGCTTCGGCGGTCTCCCGGGCCTTGGCGACGGCGGCCTTGGCGGCCTCCTGCACCTTGCGGCCTTCCTTCACGGCGGCGTCCTTGGCTGCCGCCTTGACGCTGTCGGCGCGCTCACCGAAGGCGCGGTCCTCACGGCCGCTGCGCGGCAGGGACGCCGCCACGGCGGCGCCCAGGGCAATGCCGGCGGCACCGACCAGAATCGGATGCTCCTTCACGAAGCGCCCGCCGCTGCGCCCGGCGCGGGCCGCCTGGTCACGCGTTTTCTGGCCCGCTGCGGCGGCCTGGTGTCGGACTTGCCGGCTGCCCGAACGGACCCCCTCACGCACGCTGTCGCGCAGGTCGCCCGCCTTGTGGCGCAGCTTGTCGGTGGTGCTCTCGCCGCCCTCGCCGATCACCTCGGCGGTGTCGTCCCCGGCGCGATGCTTCGCCCGGCTGGACAGCGCGAGCCACAGAACGCCGGCACCGATCATCGCCACCGGCACGGGATTCTCGCGCACGCCGCGGCCGACGCTGCCGGCGATCGCCCCGCCGTTGCTGCGGGCGAAGTCCACCACACTGTCGACCACGTCACCCGGCGACAGGCGGCGCTGGATGCGCTCCACCTTGTCGTCGATGCTGCGGCGCGTGGCGCGGATGTTTTCCTCGATCGTGTCACTTCCTGGGGTGCTTTTCACCATGGCTCTGTCTCCATTTCTCATCTGTCTCTAAGGATTTCGGCTCACTGTCCGGCGCCGTCCGTCTCGGCCGCCTTGCGCGCGGCCCTGAGGCTGCGCTCGGGGACGAGGTTGCGGGCTTTCAGGTTCTCGCGGCCCTGGCGGATCAGGAGGAAGGCGACGACCGTCAGCACGCCGCCGACGGCCACCGCGGCCAGCCAGGCCGGCATGACGTTGCTGAGGGCAATGACCAGGGCCTGCAGCAGGATCAGCAGGGCGCAGAAAGCCACCAGCAAGCCGGTGACGATGGCGTAGAGCCCGTACTGCGCCTGCTTGAACTTCTCCGATACCTCGCTTTGGGCGAGGCGCAGTTCCTGGCGCACGAGCCGGCCGAGGTCGCCGATGAGTTCAGACACCAGCTGACCGAGAGAAGCCTCCGGCATGATCCTTTGCCTTCCGCTCAGTCGCCACGGCCCGACATCGACGGCGTCGCCGCCGCATAGGCCGGTGCCGGTGCCGCCGCCGTCTCGTTCGTGCCGAGTTCCTCATCGCTCTCGCCCGGCTCATTCTCGCCGGAGCTCTTGAGGAAGCGCGTCACGCCGAAGGCCAGGGCGAAGCCGGCGCCGAAGACCAGGGCGGGATGCTCGCGGGCGAAGTCCTCGACATCGTCCCACAGCTCGCCCGGTTCACGCTCCTGCAGGCGGCGGGCGAAGGCGTCGACCTCGTCGGCGGTGCGGGCCACCGTCGAGGCGCTGCGGTCGTAGCCCTTGGAGTCCAGGTCGTCGGCACCGCGGTTGGCCGCCTCGGCCAAGGCCGAAACGTAGTCTGCCAGCGCGTCGCGCTGGTCGCAGGCCATTTTCTGCGCTGCGGCCCGTGCCTCGCCGGCGACCTGCCGGCCCTCGCGCTTGATCGCCGCGCCGACGTCCGCCAGGGCGGAAGCCTCCGCACGCTCCGTGGAAGAGCTGTCAGTCATGGGTTTGCCCTTTCGTTGTCTCAGAAGTTGCCGGGACAACGTGTGCGGCGTGGAAATGGTTCCGCGCCGCCTGCAGGGCAAAGGTCGAAAAATGGCCGGGTCTGCGCCGCTCAGGCGCCGGCGAAGACCTCTTCAACCGCCTCGCGCATGGCACCGACGACGATGTCCGCCTCCGCCTCGCTGAGGCACAGCGGCGGTGCGAATCCGAGGATGTCGCC
>DAIQBR010000054.1:0-268 GCA_036781105.1 Kiloniellaceae bacterium | reverse complement strand
GGGCCGTGCTGGCCGGCCGGTTCGAAGAACTTGCGGCCCTCCCTGCGGTCGACCAGTTCGACGGCACAGAGCATGCCCTCGCCGCGCACCTCGCCGACCTTGGGATGGTCACCGACGGCCTTGCGCATCGCCTTCACGAAGTAGGCACCTGTCGCCCCGGCGTTAGTGACCAGGTCGAGCTCGTCGACGAGCTTCAGGTTGGCGATGCCCGCGGCCGCCCCGATGGGGTGCGCCGAGTAGGTCCAGCCGTGACCGATGGCGCCGTTCT
>DAIQBR010000053.1:0-13536 GCA_036781105.1 Kiloniellaceae bacterium | reverse complement strand
CGCGACCAGGTGCTGACCGGCAAGGATGTGGCGGCCGGCGACGTGGTGCTCGGGCTCGCCGCCTCCGGGCTGCACTCCAACGGCTTCTCGCTGGTCCGCCGGGTGGTGGAGAGCGCCGGGCTCGACTACGGCCAGCCCGCGCCTTTCGCGCCGGAGACCAGCCTCGGCGAGGCCCTGCTGGTGCCGACCCGCATCTACGTGAAGAGCTGCCTCGCCGCCATCGCCGGCGGCGGCGTGAAGGCCCTCGCCCACATCACCGGCGGCGGTTTCCCCGAGAACCTGCCGCGCGTCTTCCCCAAGACCCTCGGTGTCGTACTGCCCGGCGTGACCTGGCCGGTGCCGGCGGTGTTCCGCTGGCTGGCCGCGGCCGGCGGCATCGCCCCGCAGGAGATGCTGCGCACCTTCAACTGCGGCGTCGGCATGGCCGTGGTCGCCGATCCGGCGCGCGCCGGCGAGGTCCGCGCGGCCTTCGAGGCCGCCGGCGAGACCGTCTTCGAGATCGGCCGTATCCAGGCCCGCGCCGAGGGCGCGCCCTCGGTGGTCATCGAGCAGCTTGCCGAGACCTGGCCCCGTTAGGGTGGCACGGCGCATGCAAGCCAAGAGCCTGAAAGTGGGCGTGCTGATCTCCGGGCGCGGCAGCAACATGAAGGCGCTGCTGGATGCCTGTGCCGCCTCCGACTTTCCGGCGGAAATCGTCTGTGTCATCGCCAACCGTCCCGGCGCCGGCGGCCTGGACCTCGCCCGCGCGGCGGGCGTCGCCGCCGAGGTCGTCGACCACAAGGCCTTTGCCGACCGCGAAACCTTCGAGGCGGGGCTCACCCGGGCCCTGGAAGCGGCCGGGGTGGAACTGCTCTGCCTCGCCGGGTTCATGCGCGTGGTCACGCCCGGCTTCGTGCGCCACTGGCAGGGCCGCATGATCAACATCCATCCCTCGCTGCTGCCGCTGTTTCCGGGCCTCGACACCCATGCCCGCGCGCTTGCCGCCGGGGTGAAGCTGCACGGCTGCAGCGTCCACTTCGTCAGCGAGGAGGTCGACGGCGGCGCCATCATCGGCCAGGCCGCGGTCCCGGTGCTGCCCGGCGACGACCCCGAAAGCCTCGCCGCCCGGGTGCTGCGGGCCGAGCACCGCCTCTACCCCGCCTGTCTGCGCCTGGTGGCCGAGGGCAAGGCCCGCCTGGCCGGCGGCAAGGTGACGCTTTCCGGCGATTTCGACGCCGCTGCGGTGATCCTCAATCCGCCGGCCTAGAGCCGCCAAGGCTTGCCCGGCAGCGCGTCTCGGGCTAGAAGACCTCACGCAAACGGCGCTGCGGCCCCCCGGGGAAAAGTCCTGGCGGCCGTGAGGCCTGGGGCCGGTAATTTGGACAGGGTTCGGGAAATGGCTGACGATCAATTGCTGCGCGAGCACCAGGACATCTGGAAGGGCTTCGTGCGCTTCATCACGATTTCGACCGCGCTGGTGGTCATCACCCTGCTCCTCATGGCCTTCTTCCTGCTCTAACGGCCCGGCTCTAACGCGCGGCCTCGCTGACCACCTGGACGCGCCAGGCGCCCAGGCCGCGCACCGCCAGCCGGTAGCTGCCCGGCGCCAGGCTTTCCGAGCGCCCGCCCCCCTTGCCGATCTGATTGCCGATCACGTCCAGCAGTTCGTTCTGCTCTGAGCGCAGTTCGACCGTGAGCAGGCTGCCCTGGTTCTGCCAGACGAGACGCCAGGGCTTGTCGACCTCCAGCACCTCCGAATCCCAGTCGTCCTTGCCGGTAAAGCTGTGCAGCGCCCGGCCGCCACCCGGCGCCGTCGGCTCTTCGATGCCGATCAGCGGCGCGGCCAGTTTGTCATAGCATTGCAGCCGCTCGCCGTTCTCGCTCAGCCCGGCGCAATCGATGATCTGATCGGCCAGCCTGGTGGTGTCGTCGTCAGCAGCGGCCTGTGCCGCGGCGCGCCCGCTCAGCATGGTCATCGCCACCAGCAGACAGACCGCGAGCAGGGCAATGAAAGCGACGGCTTTGTCGAGGAAACTGTAGGACATGGCTGGTGCATTTCTCCGTCACACAGCGCCCTGCCGCAAAAAAGTGCGGCAGAGCGCTGTCGAAAGCTGCTCAGGAGCGGCGCGGCGACCCGTTGCACAATGCCTGTTACGCATTGCCGGTCACCGGCCGCTCCCGGCACGTCGTCCTGGCCTTACTGAGTCGAGGTGGAGGGCACCTGCTCCTTCTCGATCATCTGCTGATCGGACTCGACCTGAACGGCCTCGAGGGTCTTGAACTCGGGCGCGGCCTCGAGCTCCTCGCGCGTCAGGCTGGTCTTCAGCAGGATGGCGCCGTCGGACATCTCCTCGCTCAGGCCGCTCCAGGCGAGCCCGACCGGCTTGGCGCCGACGCCGAGGAAGCCGCCGACATCGACGACCACACCGACGATCTTGTCGTCCTCGCCGAGCAGCAGCTCGGAGACCTTGCCGACGCTCTCGACGCCCTCGGCCGAGCGCGCCACCACATCGGCGCCGATGTAGCTGTCGGACAGCACCTGGCCGTCCTTCTGCGCGGTGATCACGGCCGACCCGGTCATGGTAGCGTCCTGCCCCATGTTGGTGTGCTGCGGGGCCGAGGTGGCACCGGTCGAATTGTCGATGGTCGACGACGCGGGCGGCGGCAGCGTGGGCGAGGTATTGGGGTCTTTCGGTGTGGTGTCCTGGGCCATGCCGGCGAGCGGCAGCACCGCCGTCGCGGCCGCGGCCAGGACCAGGGTTCTCAGGGTTCGCATGGCAGTACTCCTGTCTCTGTCTGAAGGGCGAAAGCCTGTTGCACTTCCTTGCCCGATAGACTCCCAACCCCGCCGCTTTGTTCCCGCACCTGCGGCCGCACGGACAACGCAAAGCCCGTCCGGGACAACGAAAAAAGGCGGGACCCTGCGAGGTCCCGCCCTGTCGATCCGGACCGGGGTCCGAAAAAGGTCACATGCGCAATAGCGCCGGCGCCGTCAGCCGACGATTTCGGCGTCGGTGAAGAAGTACTTGATCTCCTGCGCCGCGGTTTCCGGCGCGTCGGAGCCGTGCACCGAGTTGGCCTCGATGGATTCCGCGAAGTCGGCGCGGATGGTGCCCGGCGCGGCGTCCTTGGGGTTGGTCGCCCCCATCACTTCACGGTTCTTGGCGACGGCGTTTTCGCCCTCCAGCACCTGCACCACCACCGGACCGGAGGTCATGAAAGTGCAGAGGTCGTTGAAGAAGGGCCGCTCCTTGTGGACCGCGTAGAAGCCCTCGGCCTGCTCGCGCGACATGTGGATGCGCTTGCTGGCGATGACGCGCAGACCGGCCTGCTCCAGCCGGTCGATGATCTTGCCCGTGATGTTCCGCCTGGTGGCATCCGGCTTGATGATCGAAAAGGTTCTCTCGGTGGCCATGGACTGCGGCTCTCCTCTTGATTGCTGTCGGGCGGGGTCCCCGGGGTGTCGGGCGCCGGCGGCTGCCGGGCGCGGCCCATTCTCCGGCCAGGGCTCCCCTGCCCTCTCCTCGTTTCGCGCCGGGCTTATAGACGCTTTGCCGGGCCCCGGCAACTTCCTGGGGCAACCCCCGGTCCGCGCGGCCCGCCGGGCCGGCCGGGCCCGCTTTCGCGCCCATCTTTCACGGGGCGGCCCGCCGTGCTATCACGCGCCGCCGCAAGAAAGCTGGTCTCATGTTGCATATTAACGATTTAGTCTACCGGGTTCAGGGCGAACCCCTGTTCGACCACGCCACGGTCGCCATCAACAAGGGCGAGCGCGTCGGCCTGGTCGGCCGCAATGGTGCCGGCAAGACCACCCTCTTGAAGCTGATCTCCGGCGAGCTGCATGCCGACGGCGGCAGCATCAGCTATCCGCGCCTCACCAAGGTCGGCAAGGTGGCGCAGGAGGCCCCTTCCGGCCAGACCAGCCTGATCGACACCGTCCTGCAGTCCGACCGCGAGCTGAGCGAACTGCTGGCCGAGGCCGAGCACGCCACGGACCCGCACCGCGTCGCCGAGCTGCACGAGCGCCTCGCCGCCATCGGCGCCGACACCGCCCAGGCGCGCGGCGCCCGCATCCTTGCCGGCCTCGGCTTCGACGAGGCCGCGCAGCAGCGCCCCTGCGCCGAGTTCTCCGGCGGCTGGCGCATGCGTGTCGCCCTCGCCGCCCTGCTGTTTCAGGCCCCGGACCTGCTGCTGCTCGACGAGCCGACCAACCACCTGGACCTCGAGGCCGCGCTGTGGCTGGAGGGCTACCTGAAAAGCTATCCCGGCACCCTGGTGCTGGTCTCCCACGACCGCGGCCTGCTGAACCGCGCGGTGAACCGCATCGTCCACCTGGAGGAGCGCAAGCTCACCGCCTACACCGGCAACTACGACCGTTTCGAGCAGCTGCGCCGCGAGCACCTGGAGCACCAGGCCGCGCTGCAGGCCAAGCAGCTCGCCGAGCGGCGCCACATCCAGGCCTTCGTCGACCGTTTCCGCTACAAGGCCTCCAAGGCCCGCCAGGCGCAGTCGCGCCTGAAGGCGCTGGCCCGCATGGAGCCCATCGCCTCGGTGATGGAGAGCCGCACGGTCACCTTCAACTTTCCGGAGCCCTCGCGCCTGTCGCCGCCGATCCTCACCCTGGAGAACGCGGCCGTCGGCTACGAGACCGGCAAGCCGATCCTCAGGGGGCTGAACCTGCGCCTCGACATGGACGACCGGGTGGCGCTGCTGGGCGCCAACGGCAACGGCAAGTCCACCCTCTCGCGGCTCTTCGCCGGGCGGCTGAAGCCGATGGAGGGGCGGATGACCCGCTCCGGCAAGCTGAAGATCGGCTACTTCGCCCAGGACCAGGCCGAGGAACTCGACCTCACCGCCACGCCGCTGGCCCACATGGCCCGCCTCATGCCGCTGGAGACGGAGACCAAGCTGCGCTCCCAGCTCGGCCGCTTCGGTTTCGGCGCCGACCGCGCCGAGGTCGCCGTCGGCAAGCTGTCCGGCGGCGAGAAGGCACGCCTGCTCTTCGCGCTGATGAGCCGCGAGGCACCCCATCTGCTGATCCTCGACGAGCCGACCAACCATCTGGACATCGACTCGCGCCAGGCCCTGATCCAGGCGATCGGCGCCTTCGAGGGCGCGGTGATCCTGGTCAGCCACGACCCGCACCTCGTCGAACTGGCGGCCGACCGCCTCTGGCTGGTCGCCGACGGCACCGTGTCGCCCTACGACGGCGACATGGACGACTATCGCAAACTGCTGCTGGAGCAGCGCCGGCAGGAGCGCTCGCGCCAGCGCAGCGACAAGCCGGCGCGCGACGACGTGGTCTCGAAGAAGGACAAGCGCCGCGCCGCCGCCGAGGCGCGCGCCGCCGTCGCCGACCTGCGCCGGGAGGCCAAGGCGGCCGAAGCCCGTATCGAGAAGCTGAACCGCCAGCTCGCCGACCTCGAGGCCCGCCTGGCGGATCCCGAGGTCTACAACGGGCCGACCGCAAAGATGCAGGACCTGCAGATCCGCTTCGGCAAGGTGAAGCAGGACATCGCCGCCGCGGAAGACCGCTGGCTGGAACTGCAGACCGCGCTGGAAGAAGCCTAGGGGAAGAGGTCCGGACGCCCTAGGCCTTCTGGCTCCAGCGCCCGGTTTCGTCCTGCTGCCAGTAGGTCACCGCGTGGCCGGCCTCCTTCAGGGCCTTCCACTGGCTGCGCGCCTCGGCCAGGGCCTCCGCGTCCTCGCCGTCGAAGAGCACGGCGCAGAGCCCGAAGTCCGCGATACGCTCGGACGTCGCCCCGTCGGTGAGAAACAGGACCTCGGCGCCGTTGGGGGCCTCGTCGTTCACCGTGAGCCAGACCGGCTGGCGTTCGGCGCGGCCGTCCTTGACGCTGCCGTGCGGCAGGAAGGAGCGTTCCTGGTAGGTCCACAGACGTGCCGAGAGCGCCTCGACCCGCGCCTCGGAGGCGGCCCACACCACCGCCCGCTGGCCGCGTTCCAGGGTCTTTTCCAGCATCTGCGGCAAAGCCTGGTCCAGCGGCGTGCGGGTCATGTGGTAGAAGCGCACCTCCGTCATGGAGGGGGTCTCCCGCTACTTCTCGTAGTTCTCCGCCACGAAGGTGTCGAGCAGGCGCACGCCGAAACCGGTGCCGCCCTTGGGCACCGTCGGCTTGTCCTTGGTCGACCAGGCGACGCCGGCGATGTCGAGGTGCGCCCAGGGCGTGCCGTTCTGGATGAAACGCCCGAGGAACTGCGCGGCGGTGATCGAGCCACCGGCGCGCCCGCCGCTGATGTTCTTCATATCGGCGACGTCACAGTCGATCAGCTTGTCGTACTCCGGCCCCATCGGCTGGCGCCACAGCGGCTCGCCGACCGCCTTGCCGGCTTCGGTCAGCTGCTCGCAGAGCTTGTCGTCGTTGCTGAACAGGCCGGCGTGCTCGTTGCCGAGCGCAATGATGATGGCGCCGGTCAGCGTCGCCAGGTCGACGATCAGCTTGGGCTTGTAGGTCTCCTGCACGTACCACAGCGCATCGCACAGCACGAGGCGGCCTTCGGCGTCGGTGTTCAGCACTTCGATGGTCTGGCCCGACATCGACGTCACCACGTCGCCGGGGCGCTGCGCAGTGCCGGAGGGCATGTTCTCGACCAGGCCGCAGATGCCGATCACGTTCACCTTGGCCTTGCGTCCGGCGAGCGCGCCCATCAGGCCGACCACCGCGCCGGCGCCGCCCATGTCCCACTTCATGTCTTCCATGCCGGCGGAAGGCTTCAGCGAGATGCCGCCGGTGTCGAAGGTGACGCCCTTGCCGACGAAGGCGAGCGGCGCCGCCGCCTTGCCTTTGCCGTCCTTGGCCCCCGGTGCGCCGTTCCACTCCATGATGAGGAGCTGCGGCTCCTGGGCGGAGCCCTGGGCAACGCCGAGCAGCGCCCCCATGCCCAGTTTCTTCATCTCCTTTTCACCCAGCGCCGTCACCTTGACGCCCAGCTTGCTCAGCTTCTTGGCTTCGGCGACCAGCGACTTGGGGAACAGCACGTTGGCCGGCTCGGTCACCAGGTCACGGGTGATGAAGACGCCGCCGGCGACCTTCTCGAGCTTCTGATAGAGGCGCTTGGCAGCCGCCGCGTCCTCCACCATCATCTTGATTTCCTTCAGCTTCGGCTTCTTTTCCGGCTTTTCCTTGGTCTTGTACTTGTCGAAGCGGTAGCTGCGCAGCAGGGCCCCGAAGGCGGCGTTGGCGGCGCGATCGGCCGCCTTCATGCCGCTCAGCTTGTCGACCAGAATAGCGGCCTTCTCGTCGCCGCTGCGCAGCAACTGCGCCGCCACCGCGCCGCCGATGTCCTGCAGATCCTTTTCCGTCAGCTTACCCGGCTCACCCAGGCCGACCAGCAGGATGCGGCTGTTGTCCAGCTTGGCCGGCGCCACGATTTCGAGCACTTCGCTCTTCTTGCCGGAGAAGCTGCCGTTGGCCAGCGCCCGCTTCAGCGCCCCGTCGGTCAGTTTGTTGAGGTTCGTCGCGGAGGGCGTGAGTTTCTTGCCCTCCAGCACGCCGACCACCAGGGCGCCGGACGAGGGCACGCTCGGCGCAGCAAAAGTAATATTCATTCATCTCCTCGCGGACAGAACAGGGCCGGCGCTGCGTTGCGGCGGCGAGCCGGCCTGGGGAAGCCCAAAAAAGGGCACAGAACTAAGGCCCAACAGACTGTCAGCGCCGCGAGGCAAGTTCAAGACCCCCGGAAGGGGGGATCCGCCTGCCCTTGCGCGCGGATTCTCCAGGGATTTTGACTGGACTGGGATTGCGGCGGCGCGCTATCTCTCATGCTTACCCACCGCAGCGATTGGGCCCGATGCCCTGGATAACACGCTACATTTTGGGTCAGCTCGTCATGGCGACGGTCTTCGTCACCCTGGCCCTGACCTTCGCCATCTGGCTGACGCAGTCCCTGCGTCTGATCGATTACATCGTCAATCGCGGGCTGCCGGCCTCCACTTTCCTCACCTTCGTGGGCCTGCTGCTGCCGTCCTTCCTGGGCGTCGTCCTGCCGGTGTCCAGTTTCGTCGCCGTGCTCTTCGTCTATCACAAGCTGGCCATGGACAGCGAGATGGTGGTGATGCGCGCCGCCGGCCTGTCACAGCTTCAGCTGGCCCGCCCGGCGATCATTCTGGCAACCCTGGTGACCGTCGGGGTCTATGCCATCTCGCTGTACTTCCTTCCAGTTTCTTTCCGCAATTTCAAAGACTTGCAGAATGCTTTCCGCAACGATTTCTCGACCGTGCTGCTGCAGCAAGGCGTCTTCACCGCGCTCAGCGACGACATTACCGTCTTCGTGCGAGAGCGCTCGCCCGACGGTGAGTTGCGCGGCATCCTGGTGCGCGACAGCCGCGATCCCGAAAAGCCGGTGACCATGATGGCCCAGCGCGGCGCCCTGGTGCCCAGCCCGGCCGGCCCCCGAGTCGTCATGGAAAACGGCAACCGCCAGGAAGTCAGCCGGGAAACCGGGCGCTTCTCGCTGCTCTACTTCGACCGCTACACGGTGGAACTGAACGAATTCGGCGAGGCGGCCAAGGCGCGCTGGCGCGAGCCGAAGGAGCGCTTCCTGCCGGAACTGTTGTGGCCGAGCAGCGACCGGCGCGATCAGCGCTACGCCCAGGAACTCATTGCCGAGGGGCACCACCGCCTTGTCGGCCCGCTGTATACCCTGGTCCTCGCCATGATCGGCGTAGCGGCACTGCTGGCCGGCGAATTCAACCGCAGGGGTCAGACCAAGCGTGTCCTCGCGGCCATCGCCTGTGTCGCCGCTCTGGAGGGCCTCTCCCTGGCGCTGCACGACCTCGCCAGCCGCAACGCGGCGGCGGTTCCGGCGATGTACGCCGCGGTGCTGGTCGCCGCGGGGCTCAGCCTCTGGGTGCTGCTGCGGCGGCCGGTTCGCCGCCTGCCGCAGGCACAGCCGAGCGGGGCCACGGCATGACCAGCGTGCCGACGACAGCCGCGGCGGCCCGCCAGCCGGCGATGCGCCGGCTCCGTCTGTCGCCCACGCTGACCAAGTACATTGCGCGCCAGTACCTCTTTTGGTTCGGCAGCTTCTACTTCGCCATCGTCGCCATCATCTACCTCGCCACCATCGTCGACCTGCTCGACCGCCTGGCCACCAAGGACGTGTCGCTGGCGGTGACGTTGAAGATGGCCTTCCTGAAGCTGCCCTATCTCAGCCAGGAGGTCATGCCCTTCACCATTCTGTTTGCCGCCATGGCAACCTTCTGGCGGCTCACCCGCTCGCACGAATTGGTGGTGGCCCGGGCCGCCGGAGTCTCGGTCTGGCAGTTCCTGCTGCCGGTGCTCGGCAGTTCCGTGGTGATCGGCATGCTGGCGGTCAGCGCGCTCAATCCGCTCGCCTCCATCCTGCTGAGCCGCTACGAACGGCTGGAGGCCAGCTACATCCGCAACCAGCAGAGCATGCTGGCGGTGTCGGAAACCGGCCTCTGGCTGCGGCAGGCCGATGACAGGGGGCAATCCGTGATCCACGCCGAGCGTGTGAAGCCCGGCTCGGTGTCGCTGCAGCAGGTCATGGTCTTCCGCTATGCCGCCCAGGATCGTTTCGTCGACCGCATCGACGCGCGCGAGGCGCAACTGCAGAGCGGACGCTGGCTGCTGTTCGACGCCTGGCTGTCGCGCCCGGGCGAAGTGTCCCAGTTCCATGAACGCATGGAACTGCCGACCGATCTTACCGTCGACAAGATCCAGGAGAGCTTCGCCCCGCCGGAGACCATTGCTTTCTGGGCCCTGCCGCGCTTCATCGAGCTCATGCAGGCTGCAGGGTTCTCCGCGACTCCCCACCGGCTGCAGTTCCACCGCCTGCTCGCCGTGCCGATGCTGTTTGCCGCCATGGTGCTGCTGGCCGCGACCTTTTCCCTGCGCCCGCAACGGCGCGGACGGGTCGGCGTGGTGATTCTGGCAGGCATGCTGACCGGCTTTCTCCTATATTTCCTCTCCAATTTCGTGTTCGCGATCGGTCTTTCGGGTACCATCCCTGTGGTTTTGGCGGCCTGGACTCCGGCCGGTGTGTCATTGATGCTTGGTGTGGCGATGCTGCTTCATTTGGAGGACGGGTAATCAACTAATGAAATGGGGGGGATTGGGGCGAGCCACGGCTTTGGCCGTCGGCATCTTCGCGTCTGTCGGCGCTGCTGGGGGAACAGCGGCGGCACAGGACGTGGATATTGAGGCGCTTGAGAACACACCGGCGCTGATTACGGCCGACGAGTTGCGCTATGACGAGACCAACGGCCTCGTGATCGCCTCCGGCAACGTCGAAGTCGCCCAGTCCGGCCGCATCCTGCTCGCCGACGAGGTCACCTACGACATCAACAACGACATCGTCACCGCCGAGGGCAATATCACCCTGATCGAGCCGAGCGGCGACATGGTTTCGGCCGATTTCGTCAATATGACCGGCGACCTGAAGGAAGGCTTCATCCGCGACGTCCGCGTGCTGATGGCCGACAAGACGCGCATCGCCGCGGCCAGCGGCACGCGCACCGGGGGCAACCGCACCGAGTTCAAGAAGGGCGTGTTCAGTCCCTGCGAGCTGTGCCGTGACGATCCGACCCGCGCGCCACTATGGCAAATCAAAGCCGAAGAGGTCATTCACGACGAAGAAGCCCAGGACGTCATCTATCACGACGCCTGGATCGAGTTCTTCGGCATTCCGGTTCTATATACCCCCTACCTTGAGCATCCCGATCCCACCGTCGAACGCCGCAGCGGCATTCTGGCGCCGACCGTGGGCAGCAGCGACTTTCTCGGCTACTCGGTTCAGACGCCCTATTTCTGGGCGATCGACGAAACCAAGGACTTTACCTTCTCGCCGATCCTGTCGAGCGAGCAGGGAATCAACCTGACCGGCGAGTACCGCCAGCTCTTCACCAACGGCGAACTGCGGGCCGCCGGCAGCGCCACCATCGCCGACCGCGAGGAAAGTGGTGGGATCGTCGCGGAGAACCGTTTCCGCGGCCACATCGACGCCGAGGGGCAGTTCGAAGTCAATAAAACCTGGCGTTGGGGCTTCGAAGCCAACCGCACCACCGACGACACCTACCTGCGCGCCTATGACTTCGACCAGTCCCGCACCCTCACCAGCGAGGGCTATCTGGAGGGCCTGAAGGGCCGCAACTATGCGGCGGTGCGCGGTCTCGCCTACCAGGGCCTGCGCGAATCCGACAAGAACGACGAGTTCCCCATCGTCGCGCCACTCGCCGACTACAACTTCTCCAGCGAACCCGGGGCGCTGCTGCCCGGCGGCAAGTACACGGTCGATGCCAACCTCATGGCGCTCTCCCGTATCGACGGCCGCGACAGCCGGCGCGTTTCCGTGGTGAGCGGCTACCACCTGCCCTTTATCGACCCGGTCGGCGGCGTCTACGATTTTACCGCTCAGGTCCAGACCGACGGCTACTGGACCCACGGCGTCGTGCCGGGGTCCGACAACGTCAATCCGTCAAGCGCCCCGGGCGGCGAGACGACAGGGCGCATCTTTCCCCAGGTTGCAGCGAAGTGGCGCTTTCCGGTGGCCCGCCGCGACGGCTCGGTGCAGCAGGTCGTCGAGCCGATCGTGCAGGCCGTCTTCGCGCCCAACGGCTCCAACCCCGGCGAGATCCCCAACGAGGACAGCCTCGACTTCGAGTTCGACGACACCAATCTTTTCAATCTCAACCGCTTCGCCGGCCGCGACCGCGTCGACTCCGGCAGCCGCATCGACTACGGCATCAAGTGGACCGGAACCCTGGACAGCGGCGGTTCCGCCCAGGCCTTCATCGGGCAGAGCTACCGCTTCACCGAGAATCACGATGTCTTCGCGGAGGGCTCGGGCCTGGAGGACAAGTCTTCGGATCTCGTCGGCCGCGTCCGGCTGCAGCCCTACGAGGATCTCGGCGTGCTGTACCGCTTCCGCCTCGACAAGGATGACCTGCAGGCCCAGCGCAGCGAGGTGAATCTCGACATCGGCCCGCCGGCCCTGAACCTCGATCTCTCCTACTTCTTCGTCAAGAACGATGTCGAATCCGACGAGTTCGGCGACCGCGAGGAGGTCACCTTCGGCATCTCCTCACGCCTGAACGAGAACTGGAGCGTCGGCGTCCACCATCGCCGCGACCTTATCGAGGATTTGGCCCTGCGCACCGCCGTCAGTCTGACCTACGCGGACGAGTGCTTCCTCATCGAGGGCGTCGCCCAGCGCACCAACTACCGCGACCGCGAAGTCGAGGAAGACGACAGCGTCTTTGTCCGCGTGGTATTCAAGTACCTTGGCGAGGCCTCCGGCGGCTGACCGCGCGGCGCCGCGGGACGTCCCGTTTTCCTCAGCTTCCGTTTGAATCGCCCGGGCCCGCCGCGATATACTGCGGCCCGACCAGAATACGAAACCGGTAGTATCAATGACTTCGTTGCGACAGCGACTTCGGGTTGTACGACACAGCTTCGTCCTCGGCCTCTGCGCCCTGCTCCTGACGGCCGCCACGGCCACGGGGCCGGCCAGGGCACAGCAGGACCTCTTCCGCCCGGCGGCCGTGGTCAACGACGACATCATCTCGGTGCTCGATCTCGCGATGCGGCTGCAGCTCGCCATCATCGCCGCCGGCCTGCAGGATTCGCAGGACATCCGTAAGCGCCTCACGCCCCAGGTACTGGACAGCCTGATCGACGAGCGCCTGCAGCTGCAGGAAGCCCGCCGCCTCGATATCTCCATCACCGACGTGCAGGTGGCCGGCGCGCTGGAGCAGATCGCCCAGCAGAACAACATGACCGAGGGGCAGTTCCTCACCATGCTGCGCAACCGCGGCGTCATCCCGACCACTTTGATCGAGCAGATCCGCGCGCAGATCGCCTGGCAGACCATCGTCCAGCGGCGAGTACGGCCCAATGTCGTCATCCCGCCGGAGGAGGTCGAGGAGGTCGCCACCCGCCTCGCCGCCCGCCGCGGCTCCATCGAGCGGCGTGTGGCGGAAATTTTCATTCCCGTCGAAACGAACGCCAAGGAAAACGAGGCTCTGGCCGATGCCAACCGGCTGTTCGAGGAACTGCGGCGCGGTGCCAACTTCACCGGCCTTGCCCGCCAGTTCTCGCAGTCCGGCACCGCCATCCTGGGCGGCGACCTGGGCTGGGTGCGCGACGGCGAACTGGATGAGGAACTGAACACCGTGCTGGCGCAGATGGGCCCCGGCGAGATTTCCCGGCCCATTCGCACGCTCTCCGGCTTCCATATCCTGCTGCTGCGCGACATGCGCAAGAACGAGACCCAGGAGATCGACCGCGGACGCATCCAGGAATCGCTGACCAATCAGCGCATCGACCAGCTCGCCCAGCGCTCCCTCCAGGAACTGCGCCGCACCGCCAACGTCGATGTGCGGATCTGAGACGGCGCCCCTGGCGCGCCGCCCGGCCTTCCCCGCATGACGACGCTGCCTCCATCGTTGCCGCCCCTGGCGGTGACCATGGGGGAGCCCGCGGGTATCGGCGGCGATATCATCCTTGCGGCCTGGCGGCGGCGGCACAGCGAGCGTCTCGCCCCCTTCTTTGTCCTCGACGACCCGCGCCGGCTTGC
>DAIQBR010000052.1:0-13676 GCA_036781105.1 Kiloniellaceae bacterium | reverse complement strand
GCAGGGGCGGATCCGGAAGCGGAGAGCAGGCCGGGGAGGTCGTTGTCGTCGAAATCGATCGGCGCCTGACGGTTGACCGGCGTGTTGCTTGCATCAACCTGGTCGATCGGAGCGCTGGCTTCCAGGCCGTCGATGACATCGCCGAGATCGCTGTCGTAGCGGCTGGCGCCGCCACCGGCCGGAGCGCCAGGCCCGGCCTCGGTCTGCAACGGCTCCTCTTCCAGGCCGGGAAAAGGCGGCAATGCCTGATCAGCCGTGGCCCCGGACGGCTCGTCCGCGAGCAGGAGAGGGTCGCTGTCGACGACCTCCGCAAGCTGCAGGGCGCTGGACTGGCTCTCGTCTGACTGCGGCTGCGAAGCCGTTCGGTCGCCTGCAGCGATCCGGTCAGGCCCCTGACGGGTCTGGCTGGCGGTGTCGGTCATCTTGTTCGCGTTCATTCCATGATGGGCGTCGCCAACTCGCGCGGCGGGCGCGCGGCGGCGTCTCGGAATGGCCGGAATCTATCAATAAAGATTGACCTATTCGTTAAAACTAATTGTAGGGATTAGGAATACCCCGCCTCATGGTATGAGGTTTGCTGTCGGGTTTGCCGGATTATAGGTTTAAGAACCTATCTCGTCCGGGCCCGGAGGCGCTCGACCTGGAGGAGAACGCCGCCCCATCCCAGGCTGTGGCAGTAGCGCACGGCACCTTCGACTCCGACCTTGTCGACCAGTTCCCGCGCCAAGGCGGCGAGGTCGCCCGCTCCGCGGGGTTGCGGCGGAAAACTATCCTGCTGATGTGACGTGTTTGGGGTCATCCCCGGGTTGCCTCCTGGCGGCGTTGCTGTCGATGAGTCGACGCACGAGCGCGTCGATTGTTCCAATCATGTGTCGTGACCTTCGTGGGGTCGGTTCAACGACGAAGGCTGGACGCGGTCCGTCGATGTGGCGACGGGCCGCGCGGAATAGCACCGGAGGTCTTAACAGGAAACGAAAAAGCAGAGGGCTCAGTGCGTTTTTTCGAGTCGGGCGAGGGCGTCGGCCTTCAGCTCGGAGGCCAGCTGCCCGGCCGGGAGCTGCTGCCAGGTGATCTCGCCGAGATCATAGGTGAGTTGCTGCGTGACGACCCGCGCGTCGGCATCCGAAGCATCGCCCCGGCGGCCCTGCACTCTTGCGGTCAGAACGCTGCGGTCAGCCTCCAGCCAGAGGCCGGCAAAGTCGCTCCCGGCCTCCCGGGCCACGGCCTCGATGGCGGCGCGCTCTTCCGGCCGGGCGAAGACGGCGTCGACGACGACGGAGTGACCTGCGGCGAGGCCCTGGGCCGCACGGCGCCCGAGTTCGGTGTAGACCGCCGCGCTGGCCTCCCTGGTGTAGGCCGCTGCGGGCAGGCGCTCCAGTTCGGGCACCCCTGCGAGCTGCTTGCGCAGCACGTCGCTGCGCAGGTGGAGCGCGCCGGGCGCGGCACCGACCTCCGGGGCCAGGCTGCGCGCCAGTGTTGTCTTGCCGCTCCCCGAAAGGCCGCCGACGGCGACAAGGCGCGGCGGCGGCGGCCTGAGATAACCCAGCGCGCGCCGGAAGTAGGCGGCGGCCTCGTCGCGCCGTTTCGCCTTTTCGACGTCGCCCTCAGCGACTGCCTCCAGGCTTGCCGCGACTTTGGCGCGCACGGCCGCGCGCATGGAAAGAAACAGTGGCAGCAGAGCCAGCGCCGCAAGTTCATCGCGCTGCTGCAGATAGCGGTTCAGCACCAGGTTGGCGAAGGGCCTCAGATCGCGATGGTCGAGATCCATCAGCAGAAAGGCCAAGTCGTAGAAGACATCGATGCAGGCGATGGCGTCGTTGAACTCGATGGCGTCGAACAGCGTCGGCTGTCCGTCGAGCAGGACCACGTTGCGCAGGTGCAGGTCGCCGTGACAGAGGCGTACCTCGCCGCTTTCGGCCCGCCTGTCGAGCAGTGCGCCGTGCCGCTTCAGGCTGGCGAGCGAATGCTCGGTAAGCCGTTGCGCTTCGTCGGCGTCGAACAGGTCGCCCCGTTCGGCAAACTCCTCGCCGTTCTCCCTGACCACCCAGGTCATGGCCTGGGCGCCGGCGGCACGCTCGCGGCGTTCCTCGGCCGTTGCGTGGAAGCGGGCGACGGCGTCGGCCAGGGCGGTCATGATCTCCGGTGTCAGCCCACCGGCTGCCGCTCTCTCACTCAGCAGGTCCGCCTGGTCGAAGCGGCGCATGACCAGGACCCACTCGACGATTTCCGCATCGCCACCGGTGGTCCTGCCACCCAGCGTCAGGCCGCCGCCATCCTGTGTCACCGGCACGACCTCGAGGTAGAGGTCGGGGGCGGTCCGGCTGTTGATCTCCAGCTCGCGGCGGCAGGCCTCGCGGCGCTTCTCCAGGGTCGAGAAGTCCATGTAGGGGTAACAGACGGCGCGCTTCATCTTGTAGGCGCGCGCGCCGGCCAGGAAGACGATGGCGCCGTGCGTGTCGATGCGCTCGACCTCGCTCACCCCGCGGCCGTAGGTCGCCGGGTTGCCGAGCAGCCGCAGCACCGCCGACTGATCGTCGGCGACGTGGCGTCTCACCTGCTGGCCGGATTCCTTCGACAATCTGCTCTCCCCGGTGGCGCTGTCGGAGCCTATCTGCCGCGCCGCGCGGCGCATTGAGGTGGCTCAAGAGCGCCGGGATTGATCCGTTTCGGCGTCTTGCCATTTCTCGGAGAGGCTCGCAATCTGTGGCAATCGAGTTCGCCTCTCCTCCCGCTTCCAACGCAGGACCGTCGATATGGATGCGTCAGAACTTAAGAACATGCAGGCCCCGATCAAATCGCGCTACCGCGAAGATCCGGAGGCCGCCGTGGTAACCTTGAAGGCGGAAGGGCGGATCGGCGAAGGGCTCAGCTGCTCGGTCGAGACCGGCCGCGCGCTGGTCGAGGCCGGCCTGCACCCGGCGACCGGCGGCTCCGGCCTGCAGGCCTGCTCCGGCGACATGCTGCTGGAGGCCCTGGTGGCCTGTGCGGGGGTGACCCTGAACGCCGTGGCGACGGCCCTCGGCCTCGACATCGGTGAAGCCAGGGTACGCGCCGAGGGTGATCTCGACTTTCGCGGCACCCTGGGCGTCGACAAGGCGGCACCGGTCGGCTTCCGCGACATCCGCCTCACTTTCGAGATCGACGGCGCGCTGGACGATGAGCAGCGGGCCAGCCTGCTGAAGCTGACGGAGCGCTACTGTGTCGTCTTCCAGACCCTGAAGGCCGCGCCGCCCATCGCGGTGAAGCTGGAGACCGCCTGAAGCGGTTTACTACTCCCCGGCGGCGCGCAGGGCTGTGCGGTCGAGGTGATCCAGCAGGGTGATGGCATCGCTCACCGCGAAGGGATCGCCGCCGCCCCGGCGGTCCTCGGCGAAGAGGCTTTCGATGACGCCGTCTCGCACCACCATGGCGTAGCGCCGGGAGCGCAGCCCGAAACCCAGCGGCGACCAGTCGGCCAGCATGCCCATGGCGCGCGTGAAGTCGCCGTTGCCGTCGGGCAGCAGCGTTACCTCGTCGGCGATGCCCTGGTCGCGTGCCCAGGCGTTCATCACGAAGGCGTCGTTCACGGCGATGCAGACGATCTCGTCGATGCCCATGCGCTTGATGTTGTGCGCCAGGGCGACGTAGCCGGGCAGGTGGCGCCCGGAGCAGGCCGAGGCGAAGGCGCCGGGGACCGCGAAGACCACCACCGCGCGGCCGGCGAAGAGCTCCGCCGTGGTCTTCTCGACCCACTGGCCGTCTCGGCGCAGCCGGAAGGTCACCTCCGGGACGCGGTCGCCGACGTTGCGTTGGGCCCGTTCCATGGCGTCAGTGCAGCGTCGGTGCGCCGCTGTGCGCCGCGCTGCGCCATTCGGCCTCGCCGTGCTCTTCGTCACGCGCCTCGTCTCGACAGAGGGCTTGAGCCGCCGCCGCCAGCGCCGCGAAGTCCCAGTCGCGCAGCGGCAGTCGTCGCTCCATGACCAGCAGGGCCTGGGCGAGGCCACGGGCTGGGGTCATGGAGAGCCGCAGGGCCGCCGGCGGCAGCCAGACGCCCAGCGCCGCCGCCGCCGGCCCCGTCAGGTCGCACTGCAGCCAGGCCACCGCGGCGAGCAGCCGCGCCTCGTCCGGAGACAGGCCGGGGCAGGTCGGGAAGCGCACATCGACCTGCCGCGTCGCGGCGAGGGTGGTGTTGCGCAGGACGGCATGCAGGCTGAGCCCGGCGTCGCCGCCGGGGCGCGGGTCGCCCCAGATGCGGCCCGCCGTGGAGGGTGCGCTGCCGGCTTCGCCATTGAAGCGCTGCTCGAAGTGGGCGCGGGCGGCGTGCAGCGGATCCCCCTGCCGCGTGAAGGCGGCGACCCAGACCCGCAGCGCCGTGACCAGCTCGCGCTCAGCGGGCTGCAGGCCGCTCATGTCGTCCGCCGCGGGCAGGGGTGGTGCTTTCTCGGCTGCGGTATCGAGGGCGAGGCGCCGCTTCGGCGCCTGGTAGGGAATGCTGTGGCCGGCTTCGCGCAGGCTCCGGGCCAGGCAGCGGGCGCCGGCCAGAAAGTCGCGCCGGCCGGCGGGCAGCAGGCACCATTCGCAGAGCGCCTCCGCCTGGCGCTCGGCGCCGTGCTGCAGGGCGGCGAGGGCCGAGAGCACGGCCTCCTCGGTCGGATTGATGCGGTCGTCCTCGACCCGGGACTGCGCCTGCGGCAGCCGCGCCGCGGCGGCGAGGCTGTCGGCCAGCCCGGCGAAGGCCATGAGGGTCTCCTCCAGGCGGGCGATGCCGAAGGCGCGGGAAAATTCCGAGGCAATGACCGCCGTGCGTCCCTCGCGGGGCAGCCGGCAGGCGCCGTAGCGGCGCAGCGCCCAGATCACCAGGATCTCGGCAAAGGCGAGGTGGGCTACGCTGCGCGGGGCATCACCCCGGCCACGCGGCAGGGCAGGAAAGGCGGAAGGGGCAGAATCCATCGCGACGGCATCCATCAGGCTGAACAAGTGCGAATGAGAATGACTCGCAATATTGTCTCGGTCAAGGCCCTATCCGGCCTCAGCTCCGGGAAAGAAAGGCTGGCCGGCTCAGTCGCCGGTGAAGCGGGCCGGGCGCTTTTCCAGGAAGGCGCGGATGCCTTCCTGGCCGTCCGGGCTGGCCCCGGCGGCGGCGATGGCTTGGGTCTCCAGCTCCATCTGGGATTCCAGGCTCTCGCCGGCGGCGCTCTGCAGCAGCGCCTTCACCTTGCCGTGGGCGGCCGTGGGACCTTCGGCCAGCTTGCGCGCCAACTCGTCGGCTTCCGCCGCGAGTTGGCCTGCCGGCACGACCTTGTTGACCAGACCCCAGTCCAGGGCCTCCGCCGCCGAAAGCACCCGGTTGGTGAGGTAGAGTTCCGCGGCGCGGCGGCTGCCGATCAGGCGGCCGAGAAAGTAGGTCGAGCTGCCGTCAGGGGTCAGCCCGATGCGGGTATAGGCGCTGGTGAAGGTGGCGGTGTCGGCGGCGACGGCGAGATCGCAGCAGGTGACGAGGCTGAATCCGGCGCCGGCCGCCACCCCGTTCACCGCGGCGACGAGCGGCGCGCGCATGCGCACGAAACGCGACACGGCGGCGTGCAGATAGGTCGTCATCTCTTTGACCAGGATCTCGATGTCGTCGCGGCGCTCGGCGAAGACGGAGACGTCGCCGCCGGCGCAGAAGGCCTGTTCGCCGCTGCCGGTCATGACAGCGGCGCGCACGGCGCGGTCGCTGCTGCAGCGGTTCGCCACCTCCCAGAGTTCGCGCGCCATGATCGGATCGAGGGCGTTGTAGCGCTCCGGCCGCTTGAAGGTGATCCAGGCGACACCGTCGCGCAGTTCGTAGTCGAGGGTGGTATAGGCCATGGCCGCGCTCCGCTCCTTATCGCTCCGCAAGGTGTTTCTAGCGCGAAGTGGCCGGGATGCGGTAATGCCGATTTGTCAGTTGGCAGAGTCCGAAAGACGAGGGCGGGTCCCCGCCTGCCGGGAACCCGCCCTTCATTTCATCGCTTTGGTTCCCGGAAATGGGCGGGAGCCGCTGCGGTCGCGACCTTACTGCGTCGCCGTGTCGGCGCTGCTGTCGCTGATCAGATCCTCCGCTGCCGAGGCGATTTCGCTGTCCCCCGGAACGGCAGCATCACCGTCACTGCCGTCGCCGGCGAGGTCGTCGCCTTCACCTTCACCGTCGGTTTCCTCCGCGCCGGACTCGGCCTGGCGCGCGGCCTCGGCGATCGCGGCGACCTCGGCTTCCGCCTGCGGTGTCGATTCAATCCCCATGTTGCGGTTCACCGTGGCGACCGTTTCCGGGGTGATCTCCTTGTTTGCCGCGCTGGCGAGCGCGGCCGCCGCGCCGGCCAGGTCACCGGCGGCCAGCGCGCTTTCATAGGCGGCCAGCTTGCCGACCTGCGAGTTCGCTGCGGCATGGGCGCGCGCGGTCGCGGAGGCGTTGCTGGCGTTCAGGCTGCCCAGGTCATTCTTGGTGGACGCCACGTCGGTCTTGTTGTGACCGGGGGCGCCGCCGCTGTTGCCGGGGCTGCCGCCGGCGTCGGCGCTGTCGCCACCTCTGCCGCCGCCGTTGCCGCCACCATTGCCCCCGCCGTTACCGCCACCATTACCCCCGCCATTGCCGTTTTTCGCAAAGGCGGCCGAGGAGTCGACGCCGAAGTCGTCGGCGAACTTGAGGGGGGCCACCGACAGGGCGGCAACGACGAAGCCCGCCAGCAGCAGCTTGCCGTACGACGGGGAAATCCTGATCTTCTGCATCTTGTGCCTCCGCATTTTTCCACGCGCGGGCGCAACGCTGCGGCGCCCACTCTCCTCGATTTGCTTATCTGAACACTCTGGCATTCTGGCATTAACCGCCTGTTAAGAATTGGGTCAGTTCGTGGCAAATCCGGGATATCCGCGCGCCGCCGAAGATAAAAAAACGGCGGAGCCTCGGGGCTCCGCCGTCTCTCAAAGGGCAGGGAAAAAGTCTTAGTTGTTCGTCTGCGCCTCGGAGGCCGCCTCGGCGACCTGGGTGGCGGTCAGGTTCGATTCGACGCCGAGGTCACGGTTCACGTAGTTCACCAGTTCCTCGGTGATCGGCCGGTTGGTGGCCTTCGCCAGGGCGTTCGCCGCGGCGTCCAGGTTGCCCCGCACCATGGCGTCCTCGTAGTCGTTGAAGTGACGCGTGTTGGTGTTGAGCCCGTGCATCTCGCCATAGGCGGTATCGGTTACCAGCATCCCCATGGTGATGTCGTTGGGATCCTGGAGCTCCGCGGCCCGCTCGGCGAGCTGCTCGGAGGTGAGCGAGGTTTCCAGCCCCAGGGTGGTGTTCAGTTCGTTCACCAGGGCCTGGGTGATCGGCCGGTTGGACACCAGGGCCAGGGACTTCGCGGCACCCTCCAGGTTGTTGCTCTCCACTTCGTGCTGGTACTCGCGGAAGGGGCCGCTATCGGTGTTGGCCGTGGTTCCCACGCGCTCCGAGATCGCTTCCTCCTCAGTGGTGCCGAGGATGCGGTAGGCGTTTGTGTGAACGTCGCGGCTGCTGCCGGCACCACCGTCCACGAACTCGTCGGCGGCGCCCGAGCTGGACTCCGGCGTCGCGGCCGGCGTGGATGACTGCGCCAGCGCGCTGTTCAAGGCGATGGGGGACGCGGCCATGCCGGTCGCGAGCACGGCGGCCAGGGCCAGCTTCGACGGATGTCGCGGGGTTGTCTTGCGGGTCATATCTGTCTCCTTTTGTTGGTGATTGCGTGACTTCCGCATTCACCCCTGCCAACGGGACCGCCCCGGGGGAGGTTCCAGACAAATATTCCGCAGTGTGAAATCGCGCGCTCACCGCTGCGTGAAAACGCGGCGCGGACGGCGTCAGATGGACCGCTGTCAGATTACGGGGTCGCTCGTGGCGGGGGGCGCCGCCGGCGGCTTCGGCGGGCGGCCGCGGCGCGTCTCATAGCGCAAGCTAATGTAGTTGCCGCTGAAGATGATCAGCGCGCCGAGCAGAATCTCCAGCTCGAAGGGCTCCGTATAGAGCAGGTAACCGACCAGCGCCACCAGCGGCAGGCGCAGGAACTCCAGCGGCATGATGAAGGTGGCATCGGCCTCCGCCAGGGCGGAGGTCAGGCAGAAATGAGCCGAGAGCCCGGTGACCGCCATCAGCGCCAGCCAGGGCGCCTGCGCGACGCTGACGGGCTGCCAGACGAAGAGGGAGGCGACGGCACCGAAGCCGGCCTGCATCAGCACCATGTAGAAGATGATCGCCAGGGCCGTCTCGCGCCGCGTCAGCCATTTGGTCACCGCGCCCGTCGCCCCGAAGAAGAAGGCGCAGACCAGCATGATGACGATGCCTTCGCTCACGTCGATGAAGCCGGGACGCACGATCACCAGGATGCCGAGGAAGCCGAGCGCGAAGGCGGCGAGACGTCCGCGGTTGAGGCGTTCGCCGAGGAACAGCACCGCCAGCAGGCCGCCCCACAGCGGCGAGGTGAACTCGATGGCGGAAACCGTGGCGAGCGGCAGCAGCGCGATGCCGAAGATCCACAGGACCTGCCCGGTGAAGTGGATCACGTTGCGCAGCAGGTGACCCGGCAGCAACTGGCGGCGGATCTGTTGCCAGCCGCGGCCCTCCATACCCCGACCGTTGCGCGTGATGATCGGCAGCAGGATCAGCACGCCGATGGTGCTGCGGATGAACAGCATCTGGAAGGCATGCATCTCCCCGGTCAGCTCGCGTACCGAGACGGCCATCATCGCGAAGGAGACGAGGGCGCCGATCATCCAGGCAATCGCCTTGAAGGGGCCGACAGGGGGATGCATGGGGGGCGGTTTCCGGAGAATGGCGGCGGGGCTGGCGAAGAGGGCGCAGCTTGCCACGGTCCCCGAGGCGGAGGCGCTGACAGGGGGATGCATGAGGAGGCTTCCGGGGAGCGGCGGCGGGGCTGGCGAAGAGGGCGCAGCTTGCCACGGTCCCCGAGGCGGAGGCCAGCGGAATGCGGGCAGGGGAGCTATGCGCGGAGGTCGGCCCGCGGCGCGGGACCCAGGGACCGGTCCAGAGAGATCAGTCCAGAGAGATCAATCCAGAGAGATCAGTCCAGCCGGGCGATCGCGAAGCCGCCGCCCTGGTAGCGGTTCGCCGGCGCCTCGGCGGCCGGCTTCTCGCACCTGGCGTCGACGCTCTCGCGGAACTGCTCGGAGCTGTCTTTGGGGCGCCAGCCGAGGAATCCGGCGCAGCGGTTGTCCCACCACTGCTCCTCGTTGTCGGAGGCGCCGAAGACCGTGACGTAGCCCAGCTTCGGGGCGTAGAACACCCGCTCGATGAGGGCGACCAGATCGTCCTCGCTGAGCCAGGTCGCCATCATGCGGTGGTCCTTGGGCTCGGGAAAGCAGGAGCCGATGCGCACCGCGGCGGTCTGTACGCCGTACTTGTCCCAGTAGTAGCGCGCCAGCGCTTCGCCGAAACACTTGGAGACGCCGTAGAGGCTGTCCGGGCGGATCGGGTCGGTGGCGTCGATGCGCGTCTCGCGCTTGTAAAAGCCGATGGCGTGGTTGGAACTGGCAAAGAAGATGCGCGGTACGCCGAAGAGGCGCGCGGCCTCGTAGATGTGATAGCTGCCCTCGATGTTGGCGGGCAGGATCTTCTCCCAGGTATCTTCCACCGATATGCCGCCGAAATGGACGATGCCGTCGCAGCCCTCGACCAGCTTCTTTACCTGGCCGAAGTCACCGAGATCGCAGCATACGATTTCCTCGTTTGCTGCCGCTTCGCCGAGGTCGGCGATGTCGGAGAGCCGCAGCGTCTCCGCCAGTCCCGTCAGGCGGCGCCGCGCCAGCGAGCCCAGGCCGCCCGCCGCGCCGGTGATGAGGAGTCGCTTGAGAAGGGGGGAGGGCAGGGTCATACGGAAGTCTCCAACGGCTACAGAACGATTGGCTGCGCAACGAACATCATAGCCTACTGTTCCATCACCCTTTGCCACCAATCGGGCAGCATCAGGGACGCCTGCGGCACGAAGGTGACGATGGCCAGCGCCACGAGGATCGCCAGGTAGAACGGCCAGATGGTTCGCACCGCTTTGTCGATCGGCACATTGCCGATGGCGCAGCCGACGAAGAGGCAGGCGCCCACCGGCGGTGTGCAGAGACCCAGCCCCAGGTTCATCATCAGTATGATGCCGAACTGCACCGGGTCCATGCCGAAACTCTGCACCACCGGCAGGAAGATCGGCGTGCAGATGAGGATCAGCGCCGCCATGTCCATGATCATGCCGAGCACCAGCAGCATGACATTGAGGATAAGGAGGATGACGATCGGATTGTCCGAGACGAAGAGGAGCAGCGCGGTAAGCTGCTCCGGCACCCGGTAGAGCGCCAGCAGGTAGGCGAAGGCGGTGGCGCTGCCGACCAGGATCATCACCATGGCGGTGGTGCGCACCGACTGGGTGACCGCCGCGCAGAAGTCCTTGAACGACAGGCTGCGGTAGGCCAGCACGGTGATGAGCAGGGCGTAGATGACGCCGAAAGCACCGGACTCGGTGACGGTGAAGATGCCTGACAGCGCGCCGCCGACGATGATGACGGCGGTGAACAGGCCCGGCACGGCGGCGATGGCGGAGGCGAGCAGCGCGGTGAAGCCGGGGAAGGCTTCCTTGGGATAGTTCTTGCGTGCGGCGACCCAGTAGGCCGCGACGCCCAGGCAGAGGCACATGATGAAGCCGGGCAGGAAGCCGGCCAGGAACATCTTGGCCACCGAAATGCCGCCGCCCGCGGCCACCACGTAGAGGATCATGTTGTGGCTGGGCGGGATGACGATGCCGGCGATGGAGGAGGTAACGGTCACGTTCACCGCGTAGTCGGCGCCGAAGCCTTTCCGCTTCATCACCGGGATGAGAAGCGAGCCAAGCGCCGAGACGTCGGCCACCGCGGAGCCTGAAATGCCGCCGAACAGCATCGAGGAGGCAACGTTCACGACGCCCAGGCCGCCCCGCATCCAGCCGATTGCCGCGGCGGCGAGGTTGATCAGGCGCGTGGCGATGCCGCCGCGCAGCATCAGCTCACCGGCGAAGATGAAAAAGGGGATGGCGAGCAGCGAGAAGACCGAGATGCCGGAGACGATGCGCTTGAAGCCGATCAGCAGCGGGATGCCTTCGTAAGCGAAGGTGGCGATGGCCGCGACCGCCAGGGCGAAGGCGACCGGCACGCCGATGGCGACGCAGAGCGCGAAGAGACCGAGAAGCAGGAGAAGACCCATGGTACGTTACTCGAGCCCCTTCACCGGTGCTTCGATCTCCCCGGAGGGCGGCGGCTCGCCCTCCGTGAAGCGTTTGATCGCGTTGACGGAGCAGAACAGCGCCAGCAGGCCGCCGCCGACCGCCAGGGGCAGGTTGCGCAGGCCTTCCGGCACGTTGATCAGGGGAACCTTGGTCGACCACGCAAAGAGGGTCAGGTCATAACCCTTGAGGGCCATCAGCAGGCCGAGACCGGCGAGCACGAGGTCGATGAAGGCCAGCAGCCAGCGCCGCCGGTGCCACGGCAGCAGCAGCGGCACGATGTCGACGCTGAGGTTCACGCCCTCGCGGGCGTTGGTCGCCGTGGAGAGAAAGGCAATGGCCACGACCAGCAGCAGCGCCACCTGTTCGACCCAGGTCGGCGTGGCGTTCAGCACGTAGCGGCCGAACACCAGCCAGCCGAAGGAGAAGACGAGAAACACCAGGCACACGCCGGAAAAGGCGGAAACCGCTTTCGCCAGCAGCGCCAGCAGGCGGTCGAGCTTCCGGATGGCGATAGCGAAGGAGGACATGCCGGCGGATTCCGTCGGAACAGGACTGTGCAGGAACGGTGGAGACAGAAGGACGGCCCGGCCCCCGCTCCTGACGGGGCCGGGCCGCCTGATGGATGCTATCGCTTAGTCGACCGCCTGAATCGCCTTCACCAGGCTCTCCAGATCGGGGTTGTTTGCGATGAACTTATCGTAGACCGGTTTCATGGCCGCCTGGAAGGGGGCCTTGTCGGCGATCTCGTTGTACTTCACGCCGGCGGCGATGACCTTGTCGCGACTGGCATCCGAGCGCTCGGCCCACAGCTTGCGCTGCAAGGTGGCGCTGTCGCGCGCGGCACTCTTGACGATGTCCTGCTCCTCGGCCGCGAGGCTGTCCCACAGCGCCTTGCTGATGCAGAAGCACTCCGGAATGATCAGGTGCTCGGAGGCGGAGTAGTAGCCGGCCACTTCATAGTGGGCGGTCGACTCGTAGGACGGCCAGTTGTTTTCGGCGCCGTCGACGACGCCGGTCTTGATCGAGGAATAGACCTCGGAGAAGGCCATCGGCGTGGCGTTGCCGCCCATCGAGGCGATCATGTCGACGAAGAGGTCGTTGTTCATGACGCGGACCTTCATGCCCTTCACGTCGTCGGGCGTGGTGATCGGCTTCTTGGAATTGTAGAAGGAGCGCGCGCCGGAATCGTACCAGGCCAGCGCGACGATGCCCTTCTCGGCCATGGCGGCGCTGAGCTGGTCGCCGACCGGGCCGTCCAACACCCGATGCATGTGATCCATGCTCTTGAAGATGAAGGGCAGGGAGACGACGTTGGTCGCCGGGATGACCTGGCCCATCGGGCCGAGGTTGAAGACGGCGTAATCGATGGAGCCGAGGCGCATCTGCTCGATGGCGTCCGGCTGGCTGCCCAGCACACCGTTGTGATAGGTCTTGGCGGTCAGCTTGCCGCCGGTTTTCTCGGCGATCTCGGCGGTGAACTGGTCCATGCCCAGCGACACCGGGTAGTCCGGCACGTGGATGTTCCAGCCGCGCCACTCAGCCTGTGCGGTGCCGGCCAGCAGCAGCGTGGCGGTCGCCGCGGCGGCGGCGAGAGTCTTGATCCGGATCTGGCGTGTCATGTTTCCTCCTCCCAGGGGGCCGGGACAATTGATATGATGTCCCAGGTTGTAATCGCAGGTATTGTCATATAATTGATATGATGACTGGTCAATGGCTTTTGCGCTTCCCTTTGTGTGCGGGCCCCGAATCGCGGCATAGGTATCGCGGCATAGGTATCGCGGCATAGCTATGGCGGAGCAGGCCGGACCGGCTTGGGGCCGGCCGCCGCAGGGAGGCAAGCGAGGAATTGGTAGGACATGCAGCAGCTTGAGGAGAGCCGGCCGCGCCAGGGCCTGACCCACCGGGTCATCGCCGAACTGCGCGAGAGAATCGCCCGCGGCGAGCTGAAACCGGGCGACAAGCTGCCCACCGAGCAGGCGCTGATCCGCCATTTCGGGGTCAGCCGCACGGTGATCCGCGAGGCCATCGCCGGGCTGCGTGCCGACGGCCTGGTGCTGCCGCGCCAGGGGGTCGGGGTCTTCGTGCTGGAGCGGGAAGCGCCCAATACGGAGCTGCCGCTGCTCACCCTGCCGACCCGCAAGATTTCCGACATCATCGAATCGCTGGAGCTGCGCACGGCCGTGGAGGTCGAGGCGGCCGGCCTTGCCGCGGCCCGCTGCTCGCCCGCTCAGGAGGCGGAGATCCACAGCCGCCTGAAGGATTTCGAGGCGCGGGTGAAGGCGGGCGAGCCGACCGCGGCGGAAGACTTCGCCTTCCACGTCGCCATCGCTGAGGCGGCCAACAATCAGCAGTTCAAGGAGTTCCTGGCCTTCCTCGGGCGGCGCACCATCCCGCGCTCGCAGCTGCGCCAGGCGGTCGGCGAGTCGATCGAGCCGCCGGCCAGCGACGACAAGCTCTACGGTG
>DAIQBR010000051.1:8990-13778 GCA_036781105.1 Kiloniellaceae bacterium | reverse complement strand
TGCCCTCGGCCTGCATGAAGCGGCCCAGGTCGGTGATCGGAATCCCCGGCACGTTGTAGATCGTGTTGATGTCGTTGAGCTTCAGCGCGTCGATGACGAGATGAAAGCCGTCCGTCAGTTCCGGCGCGGCGCCCTCGTCGGTCTTCGCCTCAATGGTCTGTGCTTGTGCTGACACTGTCGTTTACTCCCGAACCTCTTGTCTCTGGCGTTCTAGTGGTGGTCGCGGCGCGCTTCGGCGGCGGCCTGCCCGTGCCGCGCGTCAAGCCCGCGCCGCGAGCGAATAATGTGAATGTCTTTCAGATCAGGCGTGGCGAAACCCGTTTCGCCCATCGGTGTCCCCATAGTTCCCGTGTTTCCTCCTGAGCGTGCCGCTATTGCCTGCGGCGTCCCGCCCTTGGAACCTCCCGGATCGCCCCGGAGGGTCCCTACTCTCAGTCCAAATAGTCGACGTTCGCCTCGATGTGCGCCGCCAGATTCAAGGTGTGCTCGCGCGCCAGGCGCTCGGCGAGCTCGGTATCGCGCGCCTCCAGCGCCTCGATGATGTGCATGTGGTCGATGATCGAGCGGTTGGCGCGGTCCAGCTCGCTGATGGTGCGCGCCCGGATGCCCTTCATGTGCAGGAACAGCCGGTCGGCGGTCTCCTTCAGCAGCGCGCAGCCGCTCAGCTCCAGGATGCGCTGGTGGAACTGGATGTTGCGGTCCGAGTACTCGTCGATGTGCGCCTGCAGCTGGCCGTTCTCGAAGGAGGTGAAGAACTTGCGCAGCGAGGCGATTTCCTCGTCGCTCGCCTTCTCGGTGATCAGCCGGCAGGCCATGCTTTCCAGCGCCGCCCACAGCGTGATCATCTCCAGGATTTCCTTGCGCGTCTTGCGCACGATGAAGACGCCGCGGCGCGGAATGACGGTGACCAGGCCTTCCTGCTCCAGCCGGGCCAGCGCTTCGCGGATCGGCGTGCGGCTGATGCCGAGCTGTTCGGAGAGCTGCCGCTCGTCGAGCTTCAGCTCGGCGTCATCGGCATAGATGTTCATCGAGGTGATGCCCTCGCGCAGCGTCTCGTAGATATGCCCCTTCAACGAGAAGGTGTTCTCGATCGGCTTGAACTCGAGCTTGCTGGGCAGCATGACGATATTCGTGGCCTTCATGAGCATGTCGATGAACAATGGGCGAGGCGCCCGCGGGGAGCGTCTGGTTCGTGGTATACATTAGCCCAGAGACCAGGAACCGACAACAAGAATCCCCGCGTCCGGCCCACGCGAAGTTATCCACAGGCTTCGAGCGACGCCTCAGCGCCACGGCGTAATGGCCTGAAATTCAGACAGATTTCGTGCTGCACCGCACAAACTCGCGCGGTGCAAGCTCGATCTTATGGCGAGCACTGTACTGGGGCTGAACCTCGCTAGCGCATTCCTACCCGCTAAGCTTTCCGAGTTTCTGAAGTAACTTCTGTTCGAACTCCTTCGGGTAGGTAAGCCCTTTGGTCACCCGCGCCGCGACCATCTCGGCAAGCTGGAATTTTGTGTACGTGACATCGCCGCGCGACACCCGATCGTCGGAAATCTCCAATGATCCGGAGCCCGGAAATATTTTATCTAAAATAGATTCTGGATAGTAATACTCGATTCCATTTTGTGCCCACTCCACAATACTTTCAGATGGGATGCCCATTTTCTCGATGCTTTGGATCAAACCGCTCGTGTGTACTGCGTCGACGATGGGAAAAATCCGATCTCGGTATGGGCTTTTTTGAATATCCGCGAAGAAACCAGACGCCATATAAATTATTTCTTTTATCCGCCCGTCGTCACCTGCACAAATTACACTGAATGTCGATTCCGGATACTCAACTTCTAGAACCTTTTTTATAAAGATCTCATCACACTTCCCTTCGACGATTATTATTCCGCTAGGAAGGTAAAGGGTCTCAAATCTGTTACCTAACAAGAAAAAATGTATGCGATTGAATTCTCTTTGCGTGGATATCCGCTCGATATCAATTTCATCTCCGGTTTTCTTGACCGTGTAATTGTTCTCTATCCTCTTTCGATCTAAGAAAACTGTTGAGTGTGTCGCAAAAATTAAGGTGTCTATTTGAGAAAAATATTTCTTCCGGCTGTCTGAATCAAAAAGAAAGTCTGCAAGAACACCTTGGGCTTCAGGACTAATACCCAACTCCGGCTCGTCGATAAGGATCGTGTGGTAATCTTTGTCCAACAAGCACGTAAGTATAGAGGCAATGAGCCGGACGCCAGAGCTCGTATAAGAGAGATTGTGACCACCGCAACTCAGATATCTCTGGGACATTTCATTGTCTGGAAAAGCTTTCCTGATCTCTATATCGACCTTCAACAAAGTGCGAAGTATTTCGAAGAACTTCTCACGAGTTGCGTCGTCAAACTCTGCTATGGATTGCTGCAAATTAATTGGTGAGTTATCGATCGTATGATTCTGCTGGCGCCACCTTGTGAAATTTTGCCAGTACTGAGATTTCTTGTTTCTATCTGGATTATAGAAATTGAGTGCGTTGAAGTTTGTATATCGGGCAGGACCTACGTAAGCCGCCTCAGGGCCAATTTGCTCGGTGATTGTCTTTAAGAGGAATGATTTGCCGCAGTTGTTTCGACCGACCAACACCGAATACTCGGACTGTTTGATCTCCCCAATCAATGACTGCGCAGTATCAGTCAGCTTTGTATTCGGCCGCTCACCAAACCCATAGTCGGGAAAAATCTGCTTCTCCATCCAGATAACCCCCACCCAATGCTGCCCAGTTCATTGGATTGACCGATGTTGACAGAATTAGCACTCTTCGAAGAGCACTAAAGCACACGCCATTGCTACTAGCACGAGCAACGGTGAGTTGTCCGGCTAGAAGGTCGGGGAAAGCGAGAATGGGTGGAGTGATTTAGGAGCTAGTACCGCTCGAAGCCGCGCTTCAGTTCCCAGTCGGTCACGCGCCGGTCGTACTCGAACTGCTCCCAGCGCGCGGTGTGCAGGTAGTGCTCGACCACCTCCTCGCCCAGCGCTGCGCGCAGCATCTTGGACTTCTCCAGCGCCTTGATCGCCTCGCGCAGGGTCTTGGGCACGTCGTGCAGCTTCTTGCCGGCGTAGGCGTCGCCCATGTAGGGCTCCGGCAGCTCCAGCTTCTCCTCGATACCGGCCAGGCCCGCCGCCAGCAGCGCCGAGAAGGCGAGATAGGGGTTCACGTCGCCGCCGCCGATGCGGCACTCGATGCGGATCGCCTTGGTGCCCTCGCCGCACAGACGGAAACCGGCGGTGCGGTTGTCCAGGCTCCAGATCGCCTTGGTCGGCGCGAAGGTGCCGGCCTGGAAGCGCTTGTAAGAGTTGATGAAGGGCGCCAGGAAATAGGTGATCTCGTCGGCGTACTTCAGCTGCCCGGCGACGAAGTGGCACATGGTCTTGGACATGCCGTGCTTGGCCTCGGGGTCGAGGAACAGCGGCTTCTTGCCCGCCTTGTCCCACAGCGAGGCGTGGATGTGGCAGGAGTTGCCGGCCAGCTCGTAGTTCCACTTGGCCATGAAGGTCAGCGCCTTGCCCTTCTGGTGCGCGATGTCCTTGCAGGCGGTCTTCAGGATCACGTGGCTGTCGGCCATCGGCAGCGCTTCGTCGTAGCGCACGTTGATCTCTTCCTGGCCGGGCCCCCACTCGCCCTTGGAGTTCTCCACCGTGATGCCGCAGCCCTGCAGGCCCTTGCGGATCGCCCGCATCACGTCCTCCTCCTTGGTGGTCTGGAAGATGTGATAATCCTCGATGTAGTAGCCCTCGGTCTTGAGGTCCTGGTAGTGCTTGCGGTGGGCCGTCTCGTAGGTCTCGTCGAACAGGTAGAACTCCAGCTCGGAGGCCAGGAAGGGCTTGTAGCCCTTGGCGTCCAGGCGCTCGACCTGGCGCCGCAGCATGGCGCGCGGCGAATGCGGCACCGGGGCGTGCTCGTGGTGGTCCAGCACGTCGCAGATCACCATGGCGGTGCCCTCCAGCCAGGGCAGCAGCTTGAGGGTCGAGAGGTCCGGCTTCAGCACGAAGTCGCCGTAGCCCTTGGACCAGCTGGTCGCCTGGTAGCCGGGCACCAGCTCCATGTCGATGTCGTTGGCCAGCAGGTAGTTGCAGGCGTGGGTCTCGTCCTCGGCGGTGTCGCAGAAGAACTCCGCCTGGAAGCGCTTGCCGACCAGGCGGCCCTGCATGTCGACCATGCAGACCAGGACGGTATCGATGCTGCCGTCAGCGACGAGTTGCTTCAGCTTCGCAAGGGTAAGGGCACCAGACATCGGGTCACTCCGGATTGGGAAGGTCGGAGGACGGACGCCCTCCTAGTGGAATACGAAAAACACCGCACCATAATCGCCCGTTTCACGCCGGTCGAGGCTCCTCAGCGCTCTAGCTGCCGTCATGCAGGCGGTGGTTGATCGCGGTCAGCCCCTTGCGCGCTGCGTCGTAGAGCTCGAACAACCGGGCGTAGTCGGCGTGGCGCGCCGCGTCCGGCCGGTTCTCCTCGACGATGCGCGCGCAGCGTGTCACCGCCTCCGCCGGCCCGGCGAAGAGCCCGGCGCCCACGGCGGCCACCAGCGCCGCGCCGAAGGAGGCGTCGCCGTTGGCCGGCACCTTCACCGTCAGGCCGGTCACGTCGGCGATGATCTGGCGCCAGGTCGCGCTGCGCGCGCCGCCGCCCAGCAGGCGCATGTCCCCGAACTCGGCGCCGGACAGTTCCTTGGCCGCGCGCAGCACGTCGTTGAGGGCAAAGGCAATGCCCTCGTAGCAGGCCCGCGCGAAGTGCGC
>DAIQBR010000051.1:3951-8980 GCA_036781105.1 Kiloniellaceae bacterium | reverse complement strand
GGGTGTGGCCCAGGGTGAGGCCGATGAAGTCGCCGCGCAGCTTGGGGTCCCAGTGCGGCGCCCGCTCGCCCATCAGGTAGGGGTGGAAGATGAGGCCGTCCGAGCCCGCCACGATGCCGCTCGCCAGCCGGTCCATCTCGGCAAAGGCGGTTGCGGGGTCGAGATCGGCGAAAAAGGTGTCGCGCACCCAGCGGTGCGCCGTGGCGCAGGCGTTGATGCCGGAGGCCATGTACCACAGCCCCGGCAGGATGTGCGGATAGCAGGACACCGGCGGGTGCACCTCGGGCCGGTCGCAGGCGAGGAAGACCACCCCCGCCGTCGCCAGCTTGATCGCCCCCTGCCCGGCCGTGACCGCCCCGGCGCCGTAGAGCTCCACCGTGGTGTCGTTGGAGCCGACCACCACCGGTGTGCCCTCGGCCAGGCCGGTCGCCCGGGCCGCCGCGGCGGTCACCGTGCCGGCGATCTGCTCGGGCGCCTGCACCGGAGGCAGGCTGTCCATGTCCCAGCCGATGAGATCGCAGATCTCGCGCGACCAGCCCCGCGTCTCGACGTCGGACATGAGCGCGCCCAGGGCATCGGAATAGTCCGTCGTCCAGTCGCCGGTCAGCCGGCTGCGCAGCCAGTCCTTGGCGATGTAGAGCCGCTGCGTGCGCCTGATCGCCTCGGGCTCGTGCTTCTGCAGCCAGGCCAGCTGGCACAGCGTCCAGGTCGGGTTGGCGCGGTTCAGGCCGGCGGCGATAATCAGCTCGCCGGCGCGTTCGTGCAGCTCGGCGGCTTCCCGGGTGCTGCGCTGGTCGTTCCACATGATGGCCGGACGTATGACTTCCCCCGCGGCGTCCTCCAGCACGGCGATGTGGGCGCCGGCGGAGATCCCCACCGCGGCGATGTCGCTGGCCGGGACGCCGGCCTTGGCCAGCACCTGTGGCACCACGCTTTGCAGCGCCTGCCACCAGCCGGCCGGGTCCTGCTCCGACCAGCCGGGCTTCGGGTTCAGCGTGGTGATCGGCGCCGCGGCTTGGGCCGCCGTCGCGCCGCTGTCGTCCACCAGCGTGGCCTTCAGGCTGCCGGCGCCGAGATCGACGCCCAGGACCGCAGGCATCAGAGGGTTTCCCCCGCCGGGTCCAGCGGCGTCACGTAGGCGGCGTGGATGCCGCCGTCGACCAGGTAGCCGGACCCGGTCACGTAGCTCGCCGCGTCGGAGCAGAGGAACAGCGCCACCTCGGCGACCTCGATGGCCTTGCCGAAGCGCCCCTGCGGCATGTGCACGCGGCGGCGCTCCAGCTTCTCCGGCGTGTCGAACAGCTGTTCGGCCAGCGGCGTGGCGATCGGGCCGGGCAGCAGCGCGTTGCAGCGGATGTTCTGGCGGCCGTACTGCACCGCGATCTCCCGGGTCATGGCGAGCACCCCGCCCTTGGAGGCGGTGTAGGCGAGCTGCGGCACCGCCGAGCCCATCACCGCCACCAGCGAGGACATGTTGAGGATGGCGCCGCCGCCGGCCCGGCGCAACGCCGGCAGCCCGGCGCGGCAGCAATGGTAGACCCCGGTCAGGTTGATGGCGATGGTGCGGTCCCAGATCGCCTGCGCGGTGTCCTCCGGGCCGTTGTCGCCGCCCAGCATGACGCCGGCGTTGTTGAACAGGATGTCGACCTGCCCCAGCCCCTTCTCCGCCGCCGCGATCATGGCATCGACCGAGGCCGGGTCGGCCACGTCGACGCGCACCGCCAGCGCGGTGCCGCCGGCGGCGGAGATCTCCGCCGCCGTCGCCGCGGCGGCCTTATCGGCCACGTCGGCCACCGCCACCGCGGCGCCCTCGCGCGCGAAGAGCAGCGCCGTCTCGCGCCCGATCCCGGCGCCGCCGCCGGTGATCACCGCGTGTTTCCCCGCGAGGCGTCCTGCCGTCATGTCATTCCCCCTGTAGATGGCCCCCCTGTAGATTGGGGGCCCTGTAGATAGGCCCCCCGCAAATAGGGTAGACCCTTTCCCGCGAAGGTAGCTTGCGTCACTTGGCAACTGCAACATAATGTTGGCAGTTACCAACCTGTGTTGAAACGAGAACGAACGAGGAGGCAGTGAGATGGCGGGGGATGCGGTGAAGGAGATGATGGCGGCGCTGAAGAAGATGGAGGCCCGCTATGTCCGCTTCGAACTGCCCGACCTGCACGGGACCAGCCGCACCAAGGTGATTCCCGTCGGCAAGGCCGAGAGCTACGCGCGCAAGGGCCTCAATCTCTACGGCGGCGTCGTCGGCCTCGACAGCGCCTCCAACGTGATCGGCGGCACCGGCCTCAACGAGGAGGTCAGCTATCGCGACCAGCTGCTGTTTCCCGACCCCGCGACCCTGCGCAACGTGCCCTGGGTGGAGGACACCGCCAAGGTGATCTGCGATGCCTACTGGGCGCCCGGCGAGCCGCTGAACGCGACGCCGCGCACCGTGCTCGCCAACCTGCTGAAGCGGGCCAACAAGCTCGGCTACGACGTGATGATGGGCCACGAGTTCGAGTTCTACCTGCTCGACCCGGACACCAAGGAGCCGCTCTTCGGCGGCGTCCACATCTTCAACGCCGTGCGCAACCAGTACGTCCCCTTCCTCGACGTGCTGCTCGATGCGCTGGAAGAGGCCGGCATCGACGTCATCACCCACAACTGCGAGTACTCGCCCTCGCAGTTCGAGATCAATTTCGGCCCGGGCATCGGCCTGGAGGGCGCCGACAAGGCCTTCACCTTCAAGAACGCGATCAAGGAGATGGCCCACCGCAGCGGCTACCTCGCCACCTTCATGACCAAGCCGGCGAGCGACATGGCCGGCTGCGGCTGCCATGTCCACGTCAGCCTGATCGACCGCAAGACCGGCAAGAACGCCTTCTATACCAAGGGCGCCAAGGGCGGCATGAACCCGCTGATCCGCCACTTCTCCAACGGCCTCCTCGACCACGCCAAGGCGATGCAGGCGCTGATCAACCCGACGCCCAACTGCTACCACCGCCTGAAGCCGCACACCTTCGCGCCGTCCAACATCTCCTGGGGCGTCGAGGACCGCACTGCCATGGTGCGCATCAAGGACGCCGGCGCCGAGAACTGCCACATCGAGATGCGCGCCGCCTCCGGCCTCTCCAATCCCTACCTCTCGATCTCCGCGGTGATCGCCGCCGGCCTGCTGGGCCTGGAAGCCAAGAACGACCTGCCGACGCCCTCCGACGGCCCCTCGGAGGACGACCCCAAGCACAAGAAGCTCGCCGGCAGCCTCGAGGACTCCCTCGCCGCGCTGAAGAAGGACACCGCCATGCAGGACATGCTGGGCGCCGACTTCGTGAAGACCTTCACCGCCGTGAAACAGGCCGAACTCGCCCGCTTCCGCAGCCACGTGACCGACTGGGAGCGCAACGAGTACCTCGAGGTGTACTGAGCGACGCCGCTGTCACGCCACAAACTCCGCTGTCGTCCCGGGGCTTGTCCGTGCGGCATTCACACATCTGTTTCCGGCATACTTCTCCTGTCACCCCGGACAAGCGAGCGCGAGCGAGCGCGATCCGGGGCCCATGGCAGCGGCGGACTCCCGGCGTTGCAAAGTGTGACGGCGGCTGGCGCCCGAGGGACCGATGTCGGGGCCGGGCGACTGGCCCTTCGATGGGTCCCGGCTCGCGTTCGCTGACGCTCACTTGGCCGGGATGACAGCGCGTGAGAAACTTGCGGCTTGAGTTTTACGGGCCAAGGCGGAGACTCCTTCAGGTGCAAAACCGAGCCTCATCCTGAGGCGGGCAGAAGGAACCCCATGACCGAAGCCCTCGCCCTGCTCACCCTGGCCGGCGCCTTTCTCATCGCCGCCATGAGCCCCGGCCCCAACTTCGTGGTGGTGACGGCGCACGCCCTGGCGGCGCGGCGCTGCGGGCTGTGGACCGCCTGCGGGCTCATGTGCGGCTCCACCACCTGGGCGGCGGCCACCGTGCTGGGGCTCAATCTGCTGCTGGCGCAGGCACCCTGGCTCTATGACAGCGTGCGTATTGCCGGTGCCGCCTACCTCATCTACCTCGGCCTGAAGATGCTCTGGGGCCTGCGCCGCAACGGCACCCCGCCGGTCGAGAAGGTGCCGGAGGTCTCCGCCGCCACCGCCTGGCGGCGCGGCTATCTCACCAGCCTGACCAACCCGAAGTCGGCCGCCTTCTTCGCCTCGCTGTTCCTCGCGACCCTGCCGCCACAGCCGGCGCCCTGGCTGCTCGCCGCCGCCGTCGCCGTGGTCTGCGTCCTCTCGGCCTTCTGGCACTTCGCCCTGGCGCTGGCCTTCTCCCACGCCCGGGTGCGCGCCCTGCACGCCCGCGCCCGCCGCGTCATAGATGCCGTCGTCGGCGCCACCCTGGTGCTGCTCGGCGCCCGCCTGCTGGCCAGTCGCTAGAAGAGCTGCCCTCAGCCAGGAGCCGGCCGGCGCAGAGTGGTGGCTTTTCTTCGCGCCAGCGAATGATATACTCAAAACGATTATATAATCCTGAGGCAGCCGGAAAGCGGATTGCCAGCATGCAGCCCAGCGAGTTCCGGCTCGTCTCCAGTGTCGAGGAGCTTCCCGAACCCAGCGACGCCGCCTTGCAGTTCATCGCTGCCTGGAAGGCGGCGCGCCGGCGGAATCTGGTGCCCCTGAAACGCAACTTCGACCCGCTGTCGATACCGCACCTGCTGCCGGACATCTTCATGTACCGCTACGACCCGGAGAGCGACAGCTTCGTCTGCCGCCTCGCCGGCGAGCGCGTGAACGCCTCCTGGGGATACCCCATCACCGGCAAGACCTCGCGCGAAATCCTCGGCGAGGCCGATGCACCCATGATTGAAGAAATCTGGCACCGGATCCTGACGACGCCGCTGCTGCACTACGGCAATGCCGAGCGGCTCTCGGGCAACCTCCTCTATGCGGCCGAGCGGGTCGTGGCGCCACTCGCGGACGATGAAGGCGATGTGACCATCATCCTCGGCCTCAGCCGCTATTCCCTCGGCGGGCTGACCAGGATCACCGCGCGCGCCATCCTGCCCAACGCCGTGCACATCG